>QIMB01000338.1 GCA_003233615.1 Nitrospirota bacterium | reverse complement strand
GACTCCTGTTGACCCAGGACTCCTTAAGGAAATCATTCCTGGTGGATCTCTGTCTTCAGATGCTGCGCTAGAAGTGTATCGTACCGGACACATCGTCCGACTGACCGAAGCCTTGGGTGAAACATTTGAAGCCGTGTGGTGGGTAGCAGGAGATAAGCATTATTTTGAGTTAGCCAAAGAATTTTTACTGACACATTCTTCTACTTCCTATAATCTGTCCGACTTCGGACAACATTTCCCGGGTTTCCTAGACAACAGACTACCGTTTTCAGATCTTCCGTTTCTGGCAGACTTAGCGCGGTTTGAGTGGCTCTTCAAAGACGTGTTTCACTTCCCACCCCACACAAGCCTCACCCCTGAACATTTTCAACAGCATCCTATGTCAGGAAATCTCCATCTGTCTTTTGGTCCTTCTATCCGCCTGTTTCAATCGTCGTATTCTGTCTACGACATTTGGAAACTTCGAGGAACAATCCAGGAATCACTGTCTGAAAATATTTGGGGAAGCCCTCAATGGCTGCTGTTGTACAAACACCAACAGCAGGTGTATGTCAAACACTTACATGAACATGAATACATGCTATTGAACCATCTCTGTTCTGGAACAAGCATCGAAGAATCCCTTGAACGTACCCTACAAGAATTTCCTGATATCACAGCTACCACAGTTTCAGAATTATTTACATTGATCAAACACACGGAAATCGTAACTCAACTGACAACAGGACAACACACATAAGCCGGATTTTCAAACCAATAGTCTAGCAAGAGCCCTTTCGATGAAATTCTCAACTCTCCTCAAGCCCATCAAGAACATTTTTCAACGGCAACCCGTCTTAGCGATCTTCGAAGCGACGCTGCGCTGTAATTCCGCCTGTGGATACTGTGATCTTCCTCTCAATCAAGGTCGATACGAAATGAGTCGGGCAGAAATCTCTCGTGTCTTTTCACATCTCTATGAAGAAGGACTCAGAATTGTTTTCGTACAAGGTGGCGAACCCCTCCTAAGGAAAGACCTACCGGACATACTGGACGACTTATCTTCCATTGGGTTTACCATCAGCCTTATCACCAACGGAACAAAATTAACCTCTGGACTTCTTGCTCGTTTGGCTCGATACCCCATCAGCATTTCAATTAGTCTTGATACCTTAAATCGCGAACGGTATCGAGTAATTAGAGGAGCGGATCAATTCGCACTCGTCCTGAAAGGAATTGAGCTGTTAGACGAATACCCTCATGCAAAATACCTGACTTGCATTGTGAGCGAAGTTAACCGAGATGATGTGTTGGATGTCATGCGTTTTGCGCGCCATCATGGCATGATCCCTGTTCTAGGTGCGTATCATTGGGATGTCTCACGATATGGAAAAATTGATCTCACACTGCAGTATCAAAAAGCTACCGCAAGTGCCGTTTTTCAAGAAGTACTGAGAACGAACATGGTGCCGAAAGGATATTTTCGCGACTATCTTCAAGACAATATACGTTGGCTCAATGACCAAGGCCTTCAGACTTGTGATGCAGGCCGATACAGCATTGCCATTGATGCCTCGGGCAACGTGGCACCCTGTCTCGCCCTGCCTCATACGGGGAATCTCTTGACATCCTCATTACCTAAAATCCTTGGCGACCTGGATCATGCAGCCGTCCAACAATGCTCCGACCGTTCATCCTGCAATATGCTCTGCAGCCGTGTCGTCGGCTCAAATCTGCGCCATCCTATTTCGGCCCTAAGAACACCAAGCGCTCTTTTACCAACGAAATCCAAATTCTCCCATGCTCATTAAATTCGGTGAACACGTTCATCTTGCCCAATTATTAACCTTTATGGTATTGGGCGAACAGCTCGCACATGATTGTGCTCAAGCGCAAATTTCTCTAGCGCCCGCACGAGACATGAAAACATTTTTGGCAAGCCAAGCACGGCAGGAAGGGTATCATGCCCTCGCGTTTCAAGGAGCCATTCGTTGGTTGACTCCACAATCTCAACATCCATCACCGATGTCGGAACATATGAATGCCTACCGAGCGCTTCTTGAAGCCGCCATTGCTCGCCAAGATTTTGCGGAGACCCTTGTAGCAGAACAAATCATTCTCGAAGGGTTAGGAGAAACCATTCTCAAAAAAATTGAGGCAGGATTAGTAAAGCGGGGTGCGCCGTTTCATCGACTCAGACGCATGCTTATTCATCAAGAAGAAGCTCATCACCAATTTGGACTCCGCGTTCTTAACACCATGCTGGAGCGAGATGAGGAATCTTACGAGACGCTACGTGACCGAACACAGAAGTATCTTCCCTTAGCCAAAAGACTTCTCTTCTCGGCACAAGACGCGTTCTATTCAATCAACGAAGATCCGCAGGACTATTGGGACGAATTTCAACAACACCTGCCTGCATGGCTCCAGACGCATTCATCACAACCACATCACTCGCGACCTTTCCAGCTTGCAACCTGTATCCACTCATAAGGAAAGCATTAGAAATCATGATCTGGGTTATCATCCCTACATTCAACGAAGAACATGCTCTCCCCCACACCCTGGCTTCGATATTCAAACAGCAAGGAGAGTACCAAATTATCGTGGTTGACGGAGGAAGCATCGACAAAACCCAGGATGTCGTTAACACACACGATCACATAACTTGGTTGACTGCGCCGAAAGGCCGAGCGTCGCAAATGAATGTTGGAGCGAACTACATACTGACACAGCAAGCTTCATCTGATGATTGGCTGCTCTTTCTTCATGCTGACACACTTCTTCCAACACATGCTTTCAAACAACTCCATCACTTAGCACTAGATTCGACATGTCAGGCAGGAGGATTTCAGCATCAATTTTCCGGCCAGGACTGGCGACTTCGCATGATTTCTTGGCTCGACAACTTTCGATGCCATCGCTCAGGAATCATCTACGGAGACCAAGCCCTCTTTGTTCGAGCAGGGCTCTTTCATCATGTAGGGGGATTTCCTCTGATGCCCATGTTGGAAGATGTGCGTTTTTGCGAACAACTCCTTGTGCATACCACTCCACGACTCTTAACGGCCACAGTCGTGACTGACGCACGAAAATTCATTCAAATGGGTATTTGGCGAAGTTTTATCCGCGTCCTGATGATCATTCTTCATGTCGAATATGGGCTTCCGACCTTCACACCAAAATTTTTTGCGGATGTGCGCTGACTGCTTTTGAATTTGATGTCCTTTGTCCATTAGCAAGACTAGGAGTTGCTGCTTTCAACCAAGCACAACCTGAAATAACGAATACAACTCATCATTACGCCTGTCTGCACCTCTGTCTGTTAACTGGTTGCTTCAAGATTTTTCTCAGACACTCTCAAGAACTCCCATAGCTCTAACCGATACCAATCACATAGGAGAGAACATGAGCTATCCCGAAAGCCCCTATACACACACAGAAGATCTCACGAACTTTCTTCAGGATTTTGAGGACGCCGACCTCCAACGCTACACATGCTTTTCCAGCGAATTCCGTGACCAACGGATGGAATCAGGTTCCATGGCGGAAGCCGGATTCTGGAATACGGTCGTTAATCTCTGTATTGATGAACGGATGCGGCGGGATCAGGACATTCGGCGCTTAGAATACATGTATCGAACAGGCGTGGATCCAGAACAAGCTAATTAGGATTCATCAGAGTCCCACACAACCCTCCTCCAATTTCAAGGTGTGTCCTTCTTAATTTCCTTCAATCGTTCCTCGGCCTTTTGGGCAATGGGACTCTTCGCATGATCACGAAGGATGCGTTCATAGAGTTCTCTCGCATGCACTTCATTATGTTGTTGCTCTTCAAACTGTGCCGTTTCGAATAATTGTTGCGGATCTTCTCCACATGCGAGAAGCATCCCCGTCACCAAAGTCAGC
>QIMB01000200.1 GCA_003233615.1 Nitrospirota bacterium | reverse complement strand
CCATTTTGTACACTATTTTTCTGGACAAGGGTATTCGTGGAATTTCCTGATATCGGAACGAAATTGGTGAGTAGGGTATTGTAGGTGTGATCGTCAGCGGGCTCCCAACCAATCTGGGAGAAGACGTAGGCTGACCAATTCGATTGATACGGTGAAACAACGTCCCCCAGAAAAGTAGGATTGGATGTAGGCGAGCCACTTAATCGTCGTTGAACTTCAGCCAATCCCGCTTCTGCTGCATAAAATGTTTGGATAGCCCTTCGATAATTCCCGCTAATCTGTAGGTCTGTCGACGTAGCAAACAAAATAGTGGCTCCCATGATGCCAGACACGGCCACCAACAGCAGCGCTGCAATGAGGGCACTTCCTTTATGGTTATCCAGTAAATCTTTTTGCCTGCCCCATCTTTCCCTCTTAGTCATGTTTAAAGATTCCTTGGAGTCACACGAGACTGTAGGGTCACTGTTCGATACCCGCCATTTGGCACAAACTTAAGATCGGGAGCTTCAGTACGGGCGGTCACGGTGATCTTCACTTGTTGAATGCTTACAGAGTCGACTGTTGCATTTCCTCCTTGATCGAAATATTCCACGAGAAAGGATTCAAAGTTTTCTCCAAATGGTTGATTACCGCCACCAGTGTTGCGCCGAAGAGTATGTGTTTTGGCATCATAGACAAATATGATGGATTCATTGGGATCCGCGATTACACCATTTCCATTCAGGTCCGCCTTGATGATCAAACGATCTGGATCGTACGTAATCCCAAGAAAGTCATTACTCAGATCCACATCATTATTGACTCCTCGGGGATCATATCCTGCCATCAAAAGTTCACGACTGATAACATCTATGACGACCCGTGCTTGTTGCTGCATCTCCAACCGATCTTCCCGCACGTACTGCGCCCTGAGTTCACTCACGTACAGAGAATAGACGGCACTGACTGTCACCAGGCTCAGGCTCAGCGCCACGACCATCTCGATGAGGGTGAACCCTGCACGGGATATTGTTTGCCAACGCGACATCACCATTTCACTATTCCTGCGGCACATACGTTTTGAGAGAGGTAGAATGTGCACCATCATCCCATTGCACCTGGACGACAACCGTGTGCAACCCTGGCATAGGATCATGTGGCGTGACCGTGAGCATGCGTTGATGCTGAAGTGCTCCAGCAATGGAGCCATAGGGCTCCGTCTCGGTCCAAGGACTTGTGAGGCCTGGGGGAATGCCATCCCGCTTGACGTCTTCCATCTTTTCCTGTGCTAAGGTCACTGCTCGCGTCATTTTTTCACTCGCACTCATGCCTGTATGTGCGACCACGGAAAATCCGGCAAATCCCAACAAGGCCAGAAAGACGACGGCCATGGCTATCACGATTTCCAGCAAGGACAAGCCCTGTTGCGTTCGCACAGTTTTGGCCGATGACTTGAGCGGTGCTGTGTGCCTGCGCATCTAAGACTTCACCTTCACTCGACCGGTGATACTGATCGTAATTTTTTTTGAACCTGCGGAATTCGTGAGTGTGATTGAGGCCAAATTCGAGGCTGTGCCGCGGGGCAAAAAGGAAGGATTATTCGTGGCCGTTATCGTGACACCCTGATAGTTATCTTGAATATCTCGAGCTTCCTGATGTTCGCCTGCATCGATTTTTCCATTGTTGTTCTTATCATCCAGTATCACGTAATGCTGATTGTCTTGAAAAAAAATCCGTTGACGATTTCGCTCAGCAACCGCTGTCATTTTGGCCGAGACGAGATCGGACACGACTTGTCTCACGGCTCCATTCAAGCGCCATTGCGGCAGCTGCGATGACAACCACATGTTCGACAGCATCAAGGTGATGCTCATGATGCTAAGCACAATCATCAGTTCCATGAGCGTAAAGCCTCGCATTGCGTCCTGAGACGTAACCGTCATTTCCTTATTCCTATTCATGCCTCGTGCTGAGATTTGCTCCCTACACGCATTCAGACCAACCCGCGAAAATACCAATTCCATATATCTATGCCCCAAATCATCGCAATAAGGGCTCCCAACGCTAGGTACGGACCGAAGGGAATGTATTGACCTTTTTTTAGCACCTTGGCCGCTAAGAGCCCAATGCCGATCACCGCTCCGACTACTGACGCAACCATCAGGGTGAGGATGGCTTGCTGCCAGCCTAAAAATGCACCGATCATGGCCAAAAATTTTATATCGCCGCCACCCATCCCTTCTTTGCCAAACACATAAGGACTGATCCAGGCTAGGCCCAACAAGAACCCTCCACCAACAAGAATACCTAGCAGCGAATTGACCCATCCCGTCGTCAATATCAATGCCCCACAAAGAAACCCGAAAACAATCCCAGGCAGGGTAATCACGTCTGGGATAATCTTGTGGTCCCAATCTATCCATGTCACCACCCAAAACACTGAAAACAGACCGGCGTAGACGACCGTGTCCCAAGCGAACCCGAACCGCCATACCACTAAGAGATACCCCAAGCCGTTCACGAGCTCAATGACGGGATATCGTACCGGAATGCTATCCTTACAAACCCGACACCGGCCCTTGAGCCACAAGAAGCTCAATAGCGGAATATTGTCATACCAGCCGATTTGCGCTCCACATTGTGGGCAGGCTGACCGCGGCGCCACGATTGACCGCCCATTGGGCACACGATGAATGCAGACAGTCAGAAAACTGCCGATGATGATTCCCAGAATAAAGACGCTTCCCCAAACAATCCAGTGAGACATAAATGCCACATTTTCCGTAGTTAATTCGACTAGGGTGAGTTTACGTATACTTTCAGTTTACAATGTGAAAATGACCTGATATTCTCCCTTAGATAATTCTCCTAGCCAAGGATGTGAGAGATCCATGAATACGAAACCTCATTCCTCTGATGACACCCCCATTAAACGCAAACGACCGGAAGCCCTGACCCAACGGGAACAGGAAATCCTTCAACTCATCTGGTCGGGGCTAAAAAATAAAGAAATTGCGCAGCAGCTAAAAATTAGCGTCAAGACAGTGGAAGCCCATCGCGCTAATATGATGAAAAAAGTTCGCGTGTCAAATGCCGCGCAGCTACTCAATGCGGCTATTCAGGAAGGGCTCATTCAGATCAAATAACATCCGCCTACCACTCACAGCTTTTGCACCCGTTGTCGGGCTGCTTCGAATATCGTCACCGCTACCGCTACCGACACATTCAGCGAATTAATCTTTCCCAACATTGGAATTCGTATGTGTTCGTCGCACTTTTTAAGCACGATCGGCCGAATCCCTTCTCCTTCATTTCCAAAAACCAAGGCCAATGGCTCGGTGAAATCACATTCGGTGTAAGAGGTTGTCGCCGCAGCATCAAGCGCCACTGTTTTAATAGCTCGTTGTTGACATTGCTCCAGAAACTTTCCAGCATTCGCCACGCGCGCCACAGACACATGTTCCAACGCCCCTGCTGAGGCTTTCGCGACACCTGCCGTCAAACCCACAGCACGATGCTTTGGAATGACAATACCATGTCCCCCTCCTGCGTCTACTGTGCGGAAGATAGCTCCGAGATTATGCGGATCTTGGATCTGGTCTAACACTATCAGAAGAGGGGGAGCATTTCGTTGTGCAACCTCATCTAATAACTCCTCTCCGTCCAAAAACTGCTTGGCCGCCACACTCGCGACGACCCCTTGGTGATGGCGATCCCCTGCGAGTTGATCTAATCGGTTCCGGGATTCGACTGAATAGGGAATGTGTCGTTCTTTGGCGAGACGCGTGAGGGGGAAAAAACGGCCATCAGATTTGGCCAGCCAGAGTCGTTCGATAACACGAGAAGGCGATTGCAGGGCTTCGGTGACCGTATGAAACCCATACAACACACTTGAGGGTTCATCGTTTCCAGCG
>QIMB01000437.1 GCA_003233615.1 Nitrospirota bacterium | reverse complement strand
GCGCGTTTTTTACCCCTTCTATGCAATCAGGAGAGAATCCGCAAGACGTGTTTTTAGATATCCATCGTTCGCATGAAGTGGAATGGCAACCCTCCACTGAATATCCATCACGACATATTGATGAAGAACAACGATTGAGTGTGACTGTACATCATCACAAAATGAAAAAAGTCACATGCTGGGATGATTCAGCTGGACTGCCGTACTCAGCGATCACTCCATTAGGAGAAGCACAGGCTGATGGCCGCGGGGCTCACATCCTGAGCCAGAAATTGCACCTCTATGAGGGAGATCACCATCAGGTCTTGCAAGCACGGGATTCCTGGCACGTATCAGCGCATGAGCCGAGAGGAGCATGGAAGGAGCCTTCTAGATCATGGCGTGACTGTTTTCCTCAAGGACCACCAGCGCTGACTGCATTACAAGCCTTTTCTGCGGTCTTGCTGTATCCAGATGACTCACAACTCATCGGTGAAAAAGAGAGCCAACCCTTCGTTTTTGATTATCTTGACGACTTCCTCGAAGAACAGGTTGAGCTGAGGCAGTTTAGGGATATGGCCGCTCACATACTATTAGTACGATGCGAAGCAAGTTTAGGATCTTGTCTGAAGTATGAGCGCTCACAAACGTATACAATCTGGTATGAGTGGCCTGAATTTGCTCAAAAACATGCCCAACAGATTTGGAACACGTTAAACAAGAAGAAGGCATTGTCGTGGCTGCAGAATTTTCATTATTTTCCAGTACATCAGCAGCGTATTACGAACACGCATCCTCCGTTTGATTGGATCAATATATGGATTCCATTCGCTGCGTATGATGATCCTCATATATTGAAACAATGGAGTTGGTTTCTGGCCAATCATCTGGTTCCAGGAGGAATTGCCTGTGTCGCTGGACCGGTGAGTATGGATCAGCTGTTTCAAGAAAACGGCCTTTCTGTTGTGCATGCGGAACACGGGGAAGCTTTGCCGACATTCAAGATTCATCAGGCTATCCTCCAAGCCAGCCGACTTCATCCAGAATTAACCGTGTGGATTGTTCAACAATCATAATGCCTGATTTTTTAACCTAAGTTGAGTGATTTATATGGATGAGGTGCGCTAAGACCTTGAGATGCCAGGGGTTGTGAAAAACGCAGGCAGACCCGTTTGGTCTGTCGAGGCTTTTCACAATTGCTGGCGCGCAAGGGCTTGGTGCAGATCGCCATACATAATTGCTCAATTTAGGTTTAAGAAGAAAGATTGAGTAGAAGAATTATCATCATGAATGAGCAGGAGAAACAATTAGTGGTCATGGCCCATGCCCTGGCCAACCAAGAGAATGAGATTCAGTATCTCAAAGCGTTGCTGGTTGAAAAAATGAATATAAAAATTGAAGAATTTCAACAGGAGCAAGATGCATTTTGGGATAAAAGTAAGCATTACCGGATCTATGAAACCATTAAAAATCTCCAAACCCTTCAAGAAGAGATGGAATCTCTTCCCGAAAATGTCGACCTCGACATGTATCGAGATCACCTGCGCTGGCCTACCGATCCTCCGGAAAGCCCGTTAGAACAATAACAGCCTTATATGGTGGCTACACGCGTGAACACAGATGAGATAAGAAGTAGAAGGGTCTCTTGACAGAAAGGAGTCTCACGAATAGGATGGGGAAACCTTTAACACTCATCCAGTGAGGTGAGTAAGGAGAGCAAAGCATGGTCATGGCCCTAGAGGAGCCAAAAAAACTTCACCTTTCTCATGCACCCCTGAGAAGGGTTTTTTTATGTCCTTAATCCGAAAATATTCAAGTATTGCATTATATTGATGATGGATTCAGCTCAAAACGAACGCCTATTAATGGATGCCCAAGAGGTCTCCAGGGCTTTATCAAGGATTAGTCATGAAATTCTTGAGCGAAACAAAGGATCGCAGGATTTGGCTCTGATTGGCATTCGAACAGGGGGCGTGTATCTCGGACAACGTTTGGTTACTCGTATTCAACAAATTGAACACTGTGAGATCCCATTTGGGGAATTGGATATCACGTTATATCGAGATGATTTGTCAATTCGTAAAGGACAACCGGAGGTACGAAAAACGTCCATTCCTTTCAATATTTCGGATGTCAAGATTGTCTTAGTCGATGATGTGCTCTTCACCGGACGCACCATTCGTGCAGCTTTAGATAGCCTTATGGATTTAGGACGCCCAGCGGAAATTCAACTCGCCGTGTTGGTCGATCGAGGACATCGACAACTTCCTATTCGTGCTAATTATGTGGGAAAGAGCATTCCGACTGCCCGCGAGGAAAAGGTTCAAGTCTTTTTTGAAGAATTAGGGCAGGTCGATCGAGTCTCTATCATCACAGGGTCACGCGACGTATGACATGGACACGCAAAGATTTACTGACGATTACGGAATTATCGGTTGATGAAATAGAATTGATCCTGACAACGGCAGAGTCGTTGAAAGAAGTGGGTGACCGGGATATCAAAAAAGTTCCCGCTCTTCGTGGAAAAACCGTCGTCAACTTGTTCTTTGAACCCAGCACACGGACGCGAACCTCTTTTGAGTTGGCCGCGAAACGATTGAGTGCGGATGTCATTAATTTTTCTCCATCAACGAGCAGTGTGGTCAAGGGAGAAACACTCATCGATACGGCTCGCAATATCGAATCGATGCAAGCAGATATTATTGTGCTTCGACATTCGTCTCCCGGTGCAGCAGAGCATTTGGCGCGTTTTGTCAAATCTTCAGTGATTAATGCTGGAGACGGGTGGCATGCGCATCCTACCCAAGCGCTCTTGGATGTCTTTACCATTAGGGAAAAAAAGAAACAAATTGAAGGCCTGATCGTTGTGATTGTTGGAGACATCGCTCATAGCCGTGTGGCACGATCCAATATTGCCGTATTAACGAAATTGGGAGCTGAGGTTCGAGTCGCGGCACCCCCGACTATGCTGCCGTTGTACGTGGAACGTCTTGGCGTCAAAGTGTATTACCGATTTGAGGACGCACTCAACGGAGCAGACGTCATTATGATGTTACGCTTACAACGAGAAAGGCTTGGGCGAGCATTGCTTCCAAGCACAAGGGAATATGCCACATTATTTTGTTTAACCGCAGAACGTTTTACGTTGGCAAAACCCGAGGCAATTGTGATGCATCCAGGACCTCTGAATCGAGGCATTGAAATCTCACCTGCGGTCGCAGATAGCTCTGCTGCTGTCATTTTAGATCAGGTGAGTAATGGTGTATCTGTGCGGATGGCCTTGATGTATTTATTGTCAGGAGCTGCTTAGGGTCCGTAAAGAAATACATGGTACATGTATACATCTTATATTCAGGCCATCTTTGGCCGATCTTCAATCGAGAAACCCTCGAAATAGCACAACTATTCCTCCAGTTTCTCTCATTCAGATCGACTAAATCTGGGCTAAATCTCAGCGTCTTCATGTAACACGTATTTCTTTACGGACCCGTAACTTTTATCGAGAAAGAGAATCATGTCTAACGAATCGTCGAATCACACTGCATCGACAACAGTCTGTATCCAGGGTGGGACGGTCATTGACCCCGGCCATGTGAATGGGCGTGCAGATGTCCTTATCCAGAATGGGAAAATTCTTGAGGTGGGTTTTCCACTCACGCATGCTGCCAGCCAGAATGATGTTGTCACCATTCTTAATGCGAGTGGTTGTATCGTCGCTCCCGGGCTCGTGGATCTTCATTGTCATTTACGAGAGCCGGGGTTTGAATATAAGGAAACCATTCAAACCGGATCGGCTTCGGCCGTCGCCGGGGGCTTTACCTCTATTTGTTGCATGCCGAACAGTTGCATGCCGAACACACAGCCCGTGAACGATAACGCCGCGATTACACAATTTATGCTCACCAAGGGCAAGGAGGCGGGCAAAGCCAGAATTTTTCCAATCGGCGCCATCACGAAAAACTCAGATGGTGAAGAGCTTGCGAATATTGGTGAACTTGTTGAAGCCGGGTGCGTCGCGATTTCGGATGATGGTCGCCCCGTCATGAATAGTTTAGTCATGCGCCGTGCACTGGAGTATGCCAAAGCCTTTGACATTCCTGTCATTGATCACTGCGAAGATCTGCACCTGACCGACGGTGGGAGCATGAACGAGGGTGTCGTGTCTACCGAGTTAGGGATGCCAGGAATTCCTGATGCGTCTGAGGAAGTGATGGTCGCTCGCAATCTTGCGTTGGCTGATCTTACAGGGGTAT
>QIMB01000481.1 GCA_003233615.1 Nitrospirota bacterium | reverse complement strand
TGATCGAATTCAATCAACACGTCCCATAGGTATTGCTTGAGATCATACAAGTTAATGATCATGCCTGTGACTGGATCAATGTCTCCGCACAGCGTGACTTCCAATAAATAGTTGTGTCCATGAGTATTGGCATTGTTGCAAGGGCCGAAGACCTCACGATTCTTAGTCTCGTCCCAATTCGGATTGTGGTAGCGATGGGATGAACAGAATTCAAGGCGCTTGGTTAACGTCGCTTTGGGCATCAGTGTTGTGCGTCTTTATTCGTGTGTGAAAATCGTAGAAATGAAAAAGGGGCTGGGCTGATGTCTCATAGAGAGAGTCATGCCCAAGCCCCTTTCAGATATACTGAAAAACTCAATACTGTTTATGTTGAAAAAGAGCTGCCGCAACCACAGGTGGATTTGGCTTGTGGATTTTTGATGGAAAATCCTGACCCTTGAAGACTATCCACATAATCCACTTCTGCGCCTGCAAGCATCGGGGCGCTTTGTGAATCGACAATGACTTTGACATCGCCTTTTTCTATGATCGTGTCATCATCACTTGTTTTGTCTTCGAATGACATACCATATTGGTAGCCACTGCAGCCTCCGCCTTTAACATAAATTCGAAGACCCACGGCATCCTCTTCTTCCTTTATCAGTTCTTTAATCTTTACTTCTGCCAACTCAGTAATGGTAACCATGTGTATGTCCTCCTTGTAGAAATGTCAGGGAAATTGAAAAATATTCTTTCCTTTCAATCGGTTGAAAGGATTGCAACATTGAGCTTTTATCTTAAAGCACATCTTTTAGGGTTGTCAATTTTACGCTGAGGTGCTTTGTCTGATGCGCTTCCCATCTTCTGCTATGGAATTATAGCAAATCATGAAGCCACTCTTCCCTCATTTCAGGAGGTATGAGGGCTTTCGCCTGGCAATGAGGGTGAGTAATAGTCAGAAAGACTGGCGTTTCTGATTGGGCCAAATGCTCTCGAAAGGCAGGAGTGGTCGAAAATCGGACAAAATGGACGGCACTAATTTTATCTTCTTTACTATGTCCGGCTTCAAAGTTGGCAAAAATTTTATGTTCTCCCACGCTGATTCCTACCGTGTTTGATTCATCAATCGATTGAAACGAATCGAGGAGTTCTTGGATTCTGTCGGAATCGGTAATTTCGATAAAGAGCGTCGCACTGATCTCATTCGTTCCAGGCAGTAACTCATTATAGACATCACATTCTTCTTGAATTTTCTCGGGAGCAAATATCCGTTCGGTGCGCAACATTTCTTGAATTTGAAACAAGACCGTCTCACGATTTTCAAACACCAACGTGATGTAGTCTCCGACTGTAATACGGCGGCGTTTCTTGAGAGCGATAATACGTCGACGAATCTTAGTACGCTGTTCTTCATAGGCAGCTGCTGAAATCAATTCTTTCGGGGTCACGTGTTTCATGAGGGTAATCCATAAGCGTTACGAACAATTTGAATAGGATGCAGTGCCGGTCGTGAAGGCGGAGCATCAAGTGCCTGGTCTAATTGAAGGGCTGACAAAGGGCAGTCGGACGCCACAACATCAAAACTGTCGTCTTTGATATCCCGTACAGCTTTTTGGGCGATCTTCATAGACATGTCAAAAAATTCTTTCTTGGCGCTCCAGGCACCATCATGCCCTGAACACTTTTCAATCAAATGTACTTTGGCCCCCGTGAGTTCCATGACGTCTTTGGATTTGAATCCAATGTTTTGATCACGAAGGTGACAGGGAATTTGATACGCCACTCGACCAGGATTCTGTGGAAAATCTAAGGAAAGATTCTTCTCCTTTTTTAATCGCATGAGATATTCGCACACATCGAAGGTGCGTTCGGCTAGGCGCGTCATCTCTGGTGAAGGCTTCAGATACGGATATTCCCGCTTGAACATCAAGCTACAGCTTGGGGCAGGAATAACGATGTCGTACCCTTCATTCACATATAGCAAAAACTGATGGCATTGCGTGTCGGCGACCTGTTGCATGCCTTCCGTGTCACCTAGATCAAATCGTGGCATACCACAGCATTGCTGGTTGGGTGGAACCACAACCTCAATGCCATTCTTTTCAAAAATTTGTATGGTCGCCTTGCCGACATCAGTGACTTGAAAGTTCACCAAGCAACTGGGAAAGAAGGCGACTTTCCTCTTGGACGTTGTGGGCTTGGAAGCTGGCTGTCGACGTTCCCACCATTGGGAAAAAGTTTCTGATTGAAACGGCAATACCTGTCGCGAATGGTGGACTCCCGCAACTGTTTCCACAAGACCACGTATCCAAGGTGTGCGTAAAGCCCAATTCGTCAATGGTGCGGTGAAGCTGCCGAGTTTACCAATAAGATCAGTTTGGATCAGGAGTTTGTCTCGCCAAGTGGCTCCACCTTCAGCAGTACGTTGTTTTTTCCATGCCACCATTAACCGTGGAAAATCGAGGTCATAGTGATGCGGTGGTGAATACGGACAGTGGTTAAAACAGAGTTTGCAGTAATAGCATTCCTGCTCGACCTGCGTGAAATCTTGTGATGTCAGCTTGGAAAGATCACTTTCGTGATCATCAATGCGGTCAAGCAACGTATTGAACGACGGACACAGGTTGAAGCATCGACGGCAACCATCGCAAATATCAAAGATCCGTAACGTTTCCGTTTCCAGATCGGATCGTGTCCAGCCCGGTGTGATCAAATCAAATTTCGGCATGGTTTGGTATGAGAAAAATGACACGCCCGCAGCCAACACAGTAGTGCGGGCGTGATCATAGAACCGTTGGCAATTATCCTTGATTCAGCGTTTCAAGCCCTTTCGTAAAGCGGTTAGCATGTGAACGCTCGGCTTTGGCTAAGGTTTCAAACCATTCGGCCAATTCCTCAAAACCTTCATCACGAGCCGTTTTGGCCATGCCGGGATACATTTGCGTGTATTCATACGTTTCACCTTCAATCGCCGCCTTTAAATTGGCATCGGTATTCCCAATTGGCACACCAGTCGCCGGGTCACCAACCTCTTTTAAGAAATCTAAATGACCGAAGGCATGGCCGGTTTCAGCTTCCGATGTGTCTCGGAAGAGGCCGCCAATATCTGTGTAGCCTTCGATATCAGCACGTTTGGCGAAATACAGATAGCGGCGGTTGGCTTGTGATTCGCCGGCAAATGCCGCTTTCAAATTTTCATGACTCTTCGTGCCTTTTAAACTGTTGCCCATAGGATCCTCCTTTATTGTATAGCGGGGCGTTTCCCCGATGGTGAAGTAGTCATTGATGATCGTGATCGGCGGCATGTGCCGCAGTAGCCCCGGAAGGCTACTTGATGACTGGTAATCTCAAAATCTTTAGGAATCCCCAAGGGAGATGACAAACGATTCAGACGAGGATCCATGACATCCAGAATGGCATGACATCCGAGACAAATCACATGATGATGCGGAGAAAGATTCGCATCAAAACGAGCCCGGTCATGGCCGACGTTCACTTCTTGTACGAGTCCAGCCTTACGCAACACGCCCAATGTGTAATACACCGTGTTGAGGGATAGCATGGGGTAAGCTGGAGATACTTGCGTAAAAAGATTTTCAGCAGTGGGATGCGCAGTACTGTGAACTAGAGCTTGGTAAATGGCTGTCCGCTGTGGAGTAGACTTCAAGCCGCAATCACGGAATGTTTGTTGAATGTCAGTAAGGGAAAGATTCATCGTCATCACTCATGCTATTCCTGTTTAGGAATGATTCCTATGTAGCAAATCGCCGGCAAGTTGGTCAACGAGTTGGTCGCCACTGGCACCAGCCAGTGCCAGTATGACCAAATTGGAAGCAGGTAGGATGAAAGATCTCCGCCAATATTTCCAAAGATTCAACCAGGCGGGGTCCCGGGCGGTTAAAGAATTGATTGCCGTCTGT
>QIMB01000497.1 GCA_003233615.1 Nitrospirota bacterium | reverse complement strand
ATCCTTCCGCTTGAATTCACCATGCACAATCTTAACGCCAGTGGATTGCAATGCGGCGATATATATCTTATGCCGGGCTACCTTGGCAGGACTCCAAGTAGCGAGTGCGGTGAAGTGGAGTATCTCAATGATTTCATCCTTAGGCAACACGAAGCACTTGACGAGCCTTGCATAACTCAGCCATTTATACTTTGCATACTTCGGAGCACCTAAAAGAGCATGATAGACGTTAAATCCATCAGCAAAACACACGATACGGCTCATAGCTTGCCCCCCAAAAAAATAAACCCAAGCCCACAGGGACTTGGGGCCCATGAAACACGAGGTCTCACAGGGATGACACTATAAACATACCACATATGCATTACTCTTGTCAAGAGCTCCCGGCATTTATTTTTTTCCACGTTTCCTCACCTCAAAATTGACCCAGGGGAAAAGCCGTCCCCTTTTTAAAGATTCAAAAGCCCTTGATTCTTGCGCCGATTAGCTTCGCGGGAGATGTTCGAGGGCGACCGGAAGATGCAAGAATGTATGCTTAGAAAGCCCTTTTCATCTTCAAAAAGGTGCCTCTAAGGTTAAAATCAACCTGTTTTTGGGGCCTTTCTTATTAAATACCCGACACTTAGCTTGGTCCGACCCCAATCTCAACTAACAGATCTGATCCCAACTTTACACTACTCTGCTTTTTTCAACAACCGAGCCCTCTTCGCGGCAAGACCTTTCTCGTTCTTGTCTACTATGAAAGTAAAAACGCGTCCCTTCATGCCTTGAAACTCCTCAATATCCACGACTCGTGGCACGATATTGGACATATGTAGAAATATGCTCTGCCCGCTCTCACCCTCAACCTCAATAAACCCATATCCTCTTCCGTCCGGCACACGATACAAGATACCTTTTGATCTGCATTGAGAAAATTCAAGATTTAAGTCCTTGTACCCTGCAAAATACTTGCTGTCCGGAAATACAGACCTTCTCCCCAAATTGTAAAACTTCCTTGCATCATCTTCTCTTCCCGCAATCAGTAAAGCATCCGTGAGATGATAACAGCATATCTGATTGATCTTTCTTTCTTTACTTCGTTTTGGTTCAAGGGTAACTGCACGCTCAAAATACGGCATTGCGCTTTCAAGACCCTTACTTCGCAACAGATGCAACGCCAACGCCTCACATGCTTCCAAGTAAGAATTTTGAGCCCGAATATCATCTTTGCCCAGTTCAATTGCTTTACTTGCGAAGCCAAAGGCCTCTTCTAGCATGCTGAGCGATTCCTCCGCTCGCCTATCCCGCAAAACAGACTCTGCCCACCGGTGTAAATTATCTGCAATGGCTGTATAACAAACCAACTGATGTCTTGTGTGCGATACACTGTAATCTCCATCAAGAGCCTCTCGGAACAACTTGTTAGCTTCCTTAAAACGCCCTTTCCTTTTTTCTACCTCACCAAGGGCTCCAAGGATAGGAGCATCGTTAGGTGACAAAGTCAGCGCTTTATTAATATATTTGTAAGCGCGGTCGTATCTTTGCCTCCGTTTCTCTATATTTCCCCAAACAAACCATAGGCGAGAATCATTCGAATCCAAACTCGTTGCCTTTGTCATAAGTTCATCAGCCTTTTCGTAAAAGCGAGCTTCGCATTCCAATGTTGCCCAGTTTCTGTAAACCGCAGGAAAATGGGGGGCGATCTGTGAAGCCCTCTTGAACAATTCTATAGCGCCATCGTAATCCCCTGCTTGGAATTTCTGATACGCTGTAAAAGCCAACGTTGCCGCCACCTTTTCCGCTTCTGTCTCCGCCCCCATATGCCGCAACGAATAACGGTACTGCTTACCTGCTTTATCAGCTTCCTCAATGAGATTTTGCACCATCTCCGTTCTGTTCTTAATTGCCCTATGTATCTCTGTATGAGACTGGAGCTTTGATTGAATGTAGTTTTTGGTCAGCGACAACAACTCATATCTTGTTTCCACTGTGGCATCGACAGATTTTACCTGTGTAGGAACAACAAGCGAAGCTAATGTCAGGTTTTTTAATGCACTATCCAATTCTTCAAAACCAAGGCTGGATATGTGCGACAAGACACCACGTACTAATGGTTTGTCATTTGCTGCAAGGGAGTACAACACCTTCCTCTGTTCATCGTTAAGAAGTTCATCAAAGATGTGTTCGAAGCAAAACTTTGCAACGTTCCCTGTCGATGCTGTCAGATCACCAATGGCGAGTTCCAAATCTTTTCCGACTGCAATTTGACCAACGACCCATTTTATGGCCAACGGATACCGTGACATTTTATCCACATATTTTGCTAAGGTCCGGTCTTCTATTTGCGCCAGCGTTTCTGCCCCTTTTTCTCTGGCAACAGTGCGAAGTAGTGTAATGGCATCTTTACTATTCATCTCCTTGAGAGGGTATCTTCTCTCAACCTCACCTAAGCCTATTCGACTTGTGATTAAAACCTTGCTCGGAGGCGGAAAATCCTTAATGAATTCTTTAACTCGCTCGTCCCGTATAGTTTCAAGATTATCAACCACAAGCAGAATTCCTTTGTCCCCTGCACGCAAGATCGTATCTACACTTTCTTCTTTCCACTCAATTGATTCATCAGAGTTATCCAGCCAACCGAAGGTCTGCAGAATACTATCTAACACACTTTCATAATTACGCAACGTTGGTTCAATTGGTTCAATGCCTGTAACGGTGAGCTTTTCCTCTTTAGCACTTACCCATACTATTCCATCAAATGGCAAATCTGTCTTGATGAGGATATTTTGACAAAGTTTATGTGCAACCGCTGTTTTTCCAACACCACCTGCACCCGAGATTGTTACGACTCTGTGCAACTCGCCAAGAAGAAGGTTTGTTATATTGCCTAAAACTTCCCTGCGCCCTATGAATCCCCCATCAGTATCATAGTCCCCCAGAGGCAAATTGTTAACATGTGGGAAAGTAGGCTGGTCTTCGTGAATAACAAAACCCACTGGCATCTGAACCACAATCTTCTCTGGTCTTGTGGCAATGCACTCCAAGGTTTCCTTCAAGGCATCGCCATACGTCTCAATAATAGGCACGAAGTCCTTTGCAATATTCAATAACAAGTCTAAATCTAATGCAGAGAACGCCCTTTTTACATGGGCAATCTTATTTCTGATATCATACAGTTTTTCTATCCTGTCTTGAAATCCTTCTCTTGTCATTAGCCCATGAGAAACAAAATTTTGGAATCCTTTCTTATAGAATACTATCTCTGCAAGGTCTGGTATGTCCGTCTCATCCAATACACTTTCTGGATCATCAACATCCATTCGAGATCCAAAAGACAACCTATCTTGTACTTTGTCCCATATCCCATCCGGTAAATATGACCGCCAATCGTTCCCAAATGAATTCAGTAGCTTTCCACAAATCCAGGTCCGCACACACTCTTCCAACCTGGAATAGATTGTGTACCCAATATCTTTTCGGTTTGCTTGCATTCTCGCCCCTCCCTATGCAAATATTAGTTATAATAGTATCTCTAAATCTTACCTCTATTTATAGCACCGGATAAAACAAACAGGGACATAACTCAACAGACAGATACTATTTAAGATTCGTGTTCTCTTTGTCCTACCTCTTGGTAAGAAACTTGATACTTTACCAACTCTCTTTCTCCTACTTAACCTGTATACGTCCTGTTAGGTCGAGATCTTCAAGTATTTGTTTGAGATCGGGTTCGAAGCTTTGCTCGAGTTGTCCTTCAATGGTGACGGAGAATTCGACCCTGCTCTTGAGTTCCGAGCTGCTACGCAACTTCGGCAGCACCTTAAATCGGTGGACACAATACTTATTTCTCTTTCTTTTTTCGATCCGCTTTCTTCTTTTTAAGATTTATCTTGAGAAGAGATTATAGTATTTCTATAAATGCA
>QIMB01000183.1 GCA_003233615.1 Nitrospirota bacterium | reverse complement strand
GCAAGGAGATTCAGTCAACCAGCGTGTCATGCTGAGCACCGCGAAGCATCTGGCTGAGCCATAGCCTGGGTGGACTAGGCTCGATCCTTCGACTCCGCCTGGCGGAGTCTATCCTGAGCTATGTCGAAGGGCTCTGGATAACATGGTGAGCAACGGAAACTCTTGGGGCCTGAGCAACGTCGAAGGGTTCGAACCGTGATTTCGGTATGATCCGTGAACCATTTGTATTGTTTTGCGAGCTCTGAGGTGAAAGAACGAGGAAGTTACTCTCGTCCCGATGTGGAAAATACTGCTAACAAGAAGAGGGAGACAGGGTTGGGCGCTATACGAGGAGCGTCCGTATATGCACGATGATGCTATTTTTCCATTGTACCGACTGAGGCCTTCAGATCTTCAATAGCCCTTTGGATGTTTTCTTTGACATCCTCCCAAGCCCTTGCACTATTATCTCGCAGCTTTTCAATTCGGGGAAGCAAGGTATCTCGTTCTCGTTTCAAGATGTCTAATTGCGATTGCAGTTTTGCTCGAGTTCTTTCTTGTAAGGCCAAACTTTGTTCACGTAATTTTTGAATTTGGCCATCTAAGTCACTAATCTGCTTCTGAAGGCTATCAGTCGATAAGATGCTGTTGTTTTCGGATGTAGCAGCCGAGCCTGTTGTTGCCACCTTATCCTCTGCCATCGCAGGAACAAGACCAAGACTAAGCCACACACACATGAGACAAAACCCCATACAACCTTGCCGGATTATTTTTTGATTCCCCAGAAGAATACGGTTCATACTAGCTCCTCTCTTTCTATGAAATTATCCTATCACAGGCTTGGATTCCTGCCCAGAATACGGTGTTCATCACTCGCCTCACAATTATCGAAGCCGATTACTTCCAAGCTCAAAGAACGGTCAGCCCACTTGCTCCGCTGCATGTGTTAGCTTAGAATGCCAGCTTTTTATGGAAGCTTTCCCATGACTCACGAAGACGCTCGTGCTTATTTCAATTATCTTCTCACGTTGAATCTTCGCCAAGAGGAAGCCTTCGGACCGTTGGCCCTCGCGTTTATCAAAGACCACGATCTCGAGCAATTGGGACTTCGCCCCGAAGAACAATTTAATTTATTTATGGCAACAGCCACGGCATTTTCTGCCGAGCCCAAACGCTATACGATGAAGCTAGAATTGTTGCAAAAAGCCCGCCAAATATTGCCAAACACGCAATACAATGATCCTGAGTTAGGCCGGGATCTCGAACACCTCGTCAAAAAAACACAAAGCGATCTACTGCGCTATAGCGAGGCCATGAAAGTGTCCAGATCGCACAGTATGGATCGCCAACAGGTAATTATCGACACAGATTTCCCTGAATATTTTTTGGACATTGCGCAAAAACGAGCGTCCTCTTATTACCAAGAGAAATATCGGTTGACCAAGGAGGCAAAAACTGCCCAGCAGTTTGGCAACACACCAAAAAATTTTGAACCTGACAACACGTCTATTCATAGAGAGTTTCCCGGCGCCTGTGCCCCCTTCATGAATGCACGGACACATGCTTTTCATGTGCTCTTGCCCTTTGATGTACAAATAAGTCGTAGCCCTGAAAAATCGTTAGAAGGCGGGATCAGAATTTTTTATGGAAAGATGGGTTATTCCTATCCCTTGCGTTATGAGATGGGGAAATTATGCAGCTACCATGATCGCCAAGTATTGGATGTGGACCTTCAAGACCCCAATCTGATTTTCGTCTCGGTATCAGCGATAAAAGATTCGGAATTTCCACAGCGCGCTTCTGAAAAACATCCATCCATTCACCCCGAGTTCGCCTACCCCATGGCCGTACTGGAACATATCGGAAGCTTAGGCCCCTTTATTCAGATCAGTTGCAATATCAAAATCTGGTTTGATGCTGCCATTGTCTCTCTCCTCGTCCAGGGAGCTCCAGACCTTGCTGAGTTCGGCCTCCAAGGTGGGGCTGGCTTGTTAACCCGATCCTATGCTTCGGACAAAGTTGAATCATATGTGCACAACCTTTCACAGCCTTGGCAAGAAGGATTAAGCTTTAATTTTGTCAATCTGCACCTGGCTCTCAATCCTGGTATTGATCATGCGCTCATCCCAAGTGGCACTCCGATCTTTTCGATCTACCCCGTCCTCAATCGGCAATGTTATCGATACATCGATCGTCATACCCTTGATCACAATCAAAAACCGATTGATCACGGCTAACTCGTTGAATAATTTCATGAAATTAACTTTTCCGTGAAGAATAATTGCCATTATCCAGGATCCTGTGATATCCTAATCGCAACATGGATACCGATGGGCTAGAACATCGCATCGTCGATGTATGCTCTAGTCAAACTATCAATTCCTCTCAACTTCCTCTGATTCCACACTCCCTCATCGCTTCTTCTTCTGTCCAGGTAGCTGCAAGCCCTACCGCCTGTCGCAGCTCTGTCGGAGTTTGCTAATCCACCCATGGATTTTATCGCCGTCTTCATCTGTCTAGGGCTATCGGCATTTTTCTCCGGGGCGGAAATTGCCTTCTTCTCCATCACAGAATCACGCTTGAAAACACTGGCCGATGAAGGCCACAAAAGGGCCAAAATGGCCTTAAAACTCAGATCCAATCCCCAACGGTTACTCTCCACGATTCTGATCGGGAATAATTTCGTCAATATCATGGCGGCCTCACTCGCCACGTTAATTGCCATTCGGTTGTTTGGCTCGGAAGCGGTCGCAGTTGCCACGGGGGTTTTGACGTTTATGGTCTTATTATTTGGTGAAATTATCCCCAAGACTCTGTGCGCAAAATATGCTGAAACGGCCGTCCAAATCCTGGCCTATCCTATTTATTGGCTGGAACAGCTATTTTTCCCATTTCTCTATTTCCTTGAACCGTTTATCCTCAAGCTCACCGGTGGTCGGGGGTTAACCGTGCCATTCATCACGGAAGAAGAACTCAAGATCATGTTGGATGCGGGAGACAAGGCCGGAGTCCTCGAAACAGACGAAGTCAAAATGATAAAAAATGTGTTCGAATTCAACGATGTGACAGCTGAAGAAGTCATGACCCCACGCATTTATATGTTCATGTTGGACGGGACGCAAACGCTCGAAGGGGCGAGGCAAGAACTGTATAAAGCCAAATATTCCCGTATTCCTATTCATGATGGGAACCCGGATAATATTACCAGTATTCTCTATCGCAGCCATGCTCTCATGGAATTGGCTCAAGGACACACACAGCGACGGCTCAATGAATTGGCCAAGCCTGCGCTCTTTATTCCTGACACCAAACCGGCCGATGAACTGTTAAAGCAATTTCAAAAGGAAAAACGGCATATCGCCCTGGTCGTCAATGAATTCGGAGGAGTGATCGGGCTGGTCACGGTCGAAGATTTACTAGAAGAAGTCGTCGGTGAAATTTTGGATGAGGGTGATCTTCATGAAGAATGGATTCGCCGGACTGGAAAAAATCAAATCTTAGTTGATGGCCGGGCAGAAGTTCGCCGCATCAATGAATTTTTAGAAGTGGAATTAGATGACGAACAAAATACAATTAGTGGGCTCATTCTCGAAGAACTAGGACACATTCCTACTGTCGGAGAAAAAGTCAGCACAGACAACTGTTTGCTTATCGTCCAGGAGGCTGACGAACGCTCCATTAAGAGCGTACAAATCATCAAAGAGGAAGTTATTCCTGAAACAACAACTGAAGAACGCTCTCCTGTCGGCTCAGAATTTTAACAACTCCCCACCATGTCGCTTCTGGTTGTATTCGTGCAAATCATGCCCACACTATTGAACAAGGGCATCGGCTAACAAACCCACACTCGTGGCAAAATAGGTTGATCGGTTCCACTTCATAATCACTCGAAAATTTTCATAGACCAGATACGCTGGTCCGCCCTTCCC
>QIMB01000235.1 GCA_003233615.1 Nitrospirota bacterium | reverse complement strand
TGTTTCTGTGCTTTGGATCGTTGGTCAGTTTCGATCATGATCTGTCCAAGTTTGTATAAGGCTTGGCTCCGGTATTTTGTATTGGGATAATTGCTCACAATGTGTTGAAGGGCTTGCTGCGCTGGATCATACTGTTTTTGCACATACAGTGACTGTCCAAGATAGTAAAAAGCTTGTGGCGTTAATGCTGTGGCGGGGTAATGTTTCACGAACCGCTGGAATTCACTGGAGGCTCGCTTATAGTTGCCATTCAAATAGACCTTGTACGCTGATCGAAACGCTGAGGCTTCGTTCTCCACACCTGGATATTTTGGGGTAGATTGCGTTGGCGAGGATGGCATTAAACGTTTCTCTTGTTGATTGGGGGAAGGGGTTTTGACCTGTGACGGTCCCGATCGGGGGCGACGAACAATATTATCGATGCGCGCTTCTATAGCTTTGACTCGAATCGATAAATCTTGATCTCGCCGTTGCATGGATGAACGCGTGTGTTCGATTTGCTCCCTGAGCATGGAGCTGGTTCGTTCGAGTTTTTCCAGGAGATGTCGTGTGTCTAAATTCGCCTCTTCTTCTGTTTTAATCAGTTCACCAACGAGGAAGTCATGTTCATCAAGCTTGGATTCAATGGTCGAAAGACGACCACGAGCCTCTTGCTCCTGTTGCTGACCGGCTTCCTGCTGGAGTGTGAGTGTCTGAACCTGTTCATGTAAGTCTGTCAGATTCGGGTCAGTCGCGCATCCCCCACCCGTGAGGAGCAGCAACAAAGGAAAGATAGGAAGAAAAGTGCGAGTCATAGTCCCATACGCAGTTGAGGAGGTTATTCCCATTTATTCTACCAAGTGTTCTATTCTCAGGAAAGGTCCATGAGCCTCAGAAATCATTTTTTTGATTTTGTGCCTTGTAACCGATTGACTCGTTGGGCTAATTGGCCCAAACGATCCTCGTGTTCATCTACCCGTTCGCCTAATTTCGTGCCAATCGTTGTGATCACATCCTGTAATTGGTTCATGGTTCCGGTTAAATCATTCAAGTGCTGAACATTGGCCTGAGAAATTTCAATGGAATTCTGCACGTTCTGAAATGAAGTCATTGCCCGATTCAGTTGCCGCTCCTGATTGACAATTCGTGTATTTAATTTCTCGCTCACATTCTCTAACGCTTGGGCAACTGATTGAATCCCGTTATTCACCTCTTGAAGGTGCGTTGTGGTTGCTTGCGCATCAGAGCCAAGTTTCCCAACAAGTTCTGATTGATGGATTTCCAAATCTTGTTGACGCGTATTAATCTGTTCGACTGTTTCACGGAGCTGATGAGTCAGCTGACTTGCAGCGTGCATCTGCTGTATTTGATCATGTGTGGCATCTTTGAGTTGCTGAAATTGCTGATTGGTGGTGTTGAGCGTTGCCACAGCCTGTTCCTGCTGCTTGAGGCGCTGGGAAAGAGATCCCACGGTTTGATCCAGGCTTTGAGAAAGCGCCGTAAGACTGGCATTGACTTCAGTCAAGTGGGTTGAAGTTTTTTTCGTATTGGATTCAAGTTGTTGCGTCAAGGTTGTTTGGTGAGATTCGATAGTGCGTATTCGCTCTGATAAACGACCTGCTTGTTGGATGATTTCATCGCCACGTGATCCCAAGAGACTTCCCATTACCCCTTGTGCTTCACGAAGTTGCACGACGGATTGCGAAAGTTCCTGCACCTGGGTGGCGTCTGCTTGCATATGGATGCCTAACGCTTCTACGTCGGACTGTAATGCGTTAATTCGTTGAAGTATAGGTCGTTGTCGGTTGTCGATGTCAATGCTCAATTTATCTATTGCGACGTTCACATCTTTTTCTAGAAATGTCCGTAACGCTTGAGTATCTGTTTCTAGTTTTCCTTGTAAGGATGCGATCTCTTGGTTTAATGAGGTGGCTTGTTGGTCTAATGAAGTGGTCTGTTGGCTTAACGAAGCAATCTGCTGGGCTAATTCGGCCTGACGGGTAGCTTGTTCATCTAGTTGTGTGCTCAAGAGGATTCCTGATTGAGCGACGGTTTCCTTCAACTCGAGGAGTGATTGTGACAGATTATCCGATACAGATTGAAAGGCCTGTTGTTGATTAGCCAAATCTGCTGAGATTTGCTCAACATGGGTGCTGACATCGGCAGATAATTGTGCTTCCGCAGAGGATGCCCGATGCGTTTCCGTCGTCAGTTCCGTTCCAATGTCTGTTAGAGCCATTTTGAATTGTCTGAATGCAACTTGAAAGTCCGTTAATTGTTGATTGACAGCCTGGTTGTTTTCATCAATTTGTTGGGCAAGTGTCGTGGTTTGGACTTGAGTCGTTTGTAGTTGTTCCCCATGGGATTCCACAGTGGCTTGAATGGATTGGAGGTCGGATTGGAGCGTTCCCGTGGTGATTGAAAAAACTTTCTTATGGGCCTGGAAATCCTTTTTCAGATCAGAGGTCTTTTTCTCTGCTTCTTCAAGTTGACCATACAAACGGGTTAAATCCTGTTCGGCTATGAGTTCGACTTTCTGGTGTAATGGAGCAAGATCTCCTCGCATTTTGTTCATGTCAGCTTTTTGTGCCAAAATCAATTGTTTTGATTCGGCAATGGCTGCTCGTGCGGCATCCAATTCTTTCGTCAGTTCTTTTTTCTCAACCCTAATTTGAGTGATCTGCTGATCAAGATCTTTATGAATCTTTTGCAGATCAGCTTTCTGAGCCACGCATCCAGTTCCGAATACTCCGAACACACACCCAATGATTATTCCTTTGAACATGAATCTACTATTCACTTCATGCTTCACAGCGTCTTGCATCCTCCATGATAGTGTTGTGCACAACGGTCAAAGGCTACTGATTGGGGATAAGAAGGTGCCCTCGACGGTTGAGTTGATGACAGACTTCTGTGGATTGTTTGCAGAAGGGCTTATCTTTCCCATAGGTGATAACCGCAAGACGTGATGCGTCGACGCCTAATTGTGAAAGATACTCTTGAACCGCAACAGCCCGTTTTTTTGCCAAGACCATGTTGTAGGCTTGCGTGCCACGTTGATCGGCATGTCCTTCAATAATGAGATTCGAGGCAGAATCCTGCTCAAACCACGCGAGCGTGCGTTGAAGCGATTGCTTGCCTTCTTGGGTAAGCGCCCAACTATCAAATTGAAAAAACACATCTTCAAGGCCTGCATGTGCGGCTGCGAGTTCTTCTTTTTTGAGTCGGTTCATCTGATCTTGCAGGCCATCTGAGCGTTCGACCTTAGCAATTTGAAACACGTCCTGAACCGGTTCAACGTCTTCTCCCGAAAAAGCATTGTCTAATTCGGTAGAAGGATTCTCCGTCAACGGTGAGGGCATCGGATCAGCATATTGCGTTCTGGTTGGTTCTTGGAAGTCTTCGCTGGGAGATGAGCTAGATTGTGCTTTAAAGTCTTGCCCTTCCCTCAGAGGATCCAACAACCCGTCATTTCCAGGAAGTCCAGATTCTTGTGCAGGTATCATGGTATCGGGCAGGGAAGAGCCAGATTCTTGTGCAGGTATCATGGTATCGGGCAGGGAAGAGCCAGATTCCTGTGCGGACGCTATAGTATCGGGGATGGTGGATTCTGAAGATCCATCCTGGTTTGGAAGGACACTGGGTTCATGTGCCATGTTGACGGGTTCATTGGTTATGTCAGAGGTCTGCGGTCCCATCAAATTTTCTTCGACAGCAGAATTTTGACCCGATAACGCCAACTCATCCACCGAGGACTCTGATAGACCGGATGTCTCTGAGGATAGTGTTTCATCTATTGGTGGCAAGGCGGCCATTTCATCGCCTGGAGTTCCGGAAAGGGTAGAGACATGAATTCGTTTTTCCCCGCATCCTGTGAGGCTGCCTAAAGAAAGGCTGATGAGACTGATGAGTGAAAGGATATGAATGGCTCGAT
>QIMB01000304.1 GCA_003233615.1 Nitrospirota bacterium | reverse complement strand
TAATGAAATTTACCGAGCGATACGAACAATTCTCCAAAGCCGATAAGCTTGAGGCCACGATCAGGAAGAATCTGGAGGCTTTGGGCTATGGGGAGTGAATGGCGCCAAAGCACTTGGGGCGAAGAGATTTCGCTAGAGTACGGGAAGGGACTTCGCGGTTACAAAGACGCTGAAGGTCCATATCGCGTCTACGGATCAAATGGTCCGGTAGGATGGACTTCTTCTCCGCTCACGCCAGGGCCGGGTGTGATTCTAGGACGCAAAGGAGCTTACCGAGGCCTGGAATACTCAGAGGACCCATTCTTTGTTATTGACACTGCCTACTATGTGAAAATCAAAACCGACCTTCACATGCGATGGCTGTACTATGCGATCAAGCATTACAAACTTGGTGAAATCGACGATGGTTCACCGATTCCTTCAACTACACGCGCAGCAGTATATGTTCGAGAACTGCAAGTACCGCCAAGTGAAACCCAACGCGCTATCGCCCATATCCTCGGTTCGCTGGATGATAAGATCGAATTGAACCGGCAGATGAACCAAACACTGGAGAAGATGGCCCAGGCCATTTTCAAGAGCTGGTTTATAGACTTCGACCCGGTCCGCGCCCAAGCCGAAGGCCGAGATACCGGCCTGCCCAAAGGCATTTCTGACCTTTTCCCCGATAGCTTCGAGGACTCCGAGCTTGGGGAGATTCCGAAGGGGTGGGATCCAACAGCGATTAGTGCCCTCCTTGATATAAACCCTCGCCTCACATTGCCCAAGGGGACGATAGCAACATATGTGGACATGAAGGCACTTCCGACAAGTGGGTTTTCTGTTACAGGAATAATCAAAAAAGAATATAAAGGTGGTGCAAAATTTCAACAGCATGATGTTTTGTTAGCACGTATAACACCCTGTTTAGAAAATGGAAAAACTGGACTTGTCGATTTTCTTGATGAAGGTCAGATTGGCTTTGGTTCTACTGAGTTTATTGTGTTACGTGGTAAGAATAATATATCAAAGGAATTCGTCTATTGTCTGGCACGTGAAGATCAATTTAGACGGAATTGTATTTCCAGCATGGTAGGGTCTTCCGGAAGACAACGAGTTCAAAACGCGTTCTTCGATCACTATAAGCTAGCGATAGCATCTGAATCTATCCTGGCCGTATTCACAGAATATCTACGAACCTCTTTTGAAAAAATAACAGAGAACTCGTGTGAGTTGTTAATACTATCCAAACTTCGCGACACACTCCTACCCAAACTCATTTCCGGAGAATTGCCCATTTCCAACATGGAGAAATCACTGGAGAATATAAAATGATTAAGGAAATTCGTATAAAAGATGTTGCCTCATATAGTATGTCTGGACAAACACTATCTGACTTGACGAAGATCAACTTTTTCTATGGCTCGAATGCAACTGGCAAAACCACTATCTCTCGAGTCATTGCAGAACCCGGGGAACATCCGAATTGCGAGGTTACATGGCAAGCTGGAACAGCCCTTGAGGCGATGGTCTATAACCGGGATTTCGTTGACAAGAACTTCAATCCAACCGATGAACTAAAAGGTATTTTTACGTTAGGGGAGAAGGACAAGTCCATCCTCGACAAAATCAAGGCCGCGAAAAGTGATCTTGATTCGATAAATGCCTCCATCGCAACACTGAAATCCACCCTTGCGGGAGACGACGATAATGGCGGTAAGATTAAGGAACTGGCAACACTGGAAAGCGAGTTTGAACAAAAATGCTGGGATCTGAAACTAAAGCATGATTCGAAGCTTCAGGGCGCATTCACTGGTGTGCGTGATAAGAAGAGAAAATTCAAAGCCAAACTTCTTGAAGAATCGACCAAAAATACGGCATCCGCCGTTCCCCTCGTTGACTTGGAACAGAAAGCTGGAACGGTTTTTGGTGAAATGCCTCAAACAGAGCAGCTACTCACAGTTCCGAACCATGCAGGCATACTTGCCTACGAAGCAAATCCGGTTCTAAAGAAACAGGTCATAGGAAAGTCCGATGTGGATATCGCAGCGCTGATCCAAAAGCTCGGTAACAGCGATTGGGTCAAGCAAGGGCGCGAGTTCTACGATCCAGTGGAACGGGTTTGCCCTTTCTGCCAACAAACTACCGGTGCATCATTGGAAAATAGCCTAAACGAATATTTCGACGAAGTTTTCGGGACGGACACTGCTTCGATTGAAAAATTGTATACGGACTACAAGACTGATTCGGAGCGTCTCCAGCAAAGTTTACAGGAACTTATCGATAATCCTTCAAAATTTCTGGATATGGAGAAACTCAAAGCAGAAAGAGACCTTCTCGAATCAAAGATCAGACTAAACATACAAAGCATCGAAGAGAAACGGCGGGAGTCCAGTAAATTAATCGAGTTGGATTCGTTGAAAAATATCATGGTGTTCATTAAGGCGCTTGTTGACACAGCCAACACGGAAATACAAACGCACAATACGATGGTTGCAAATCTGGAAACTGAGCAGACGGAATTGAAGGCGCAGGTTTGGCGATACCTGCTCGACCATCAGATCAAGAGTGATCTTGCCATTTACAATAGCACTAAGAATGGGTTTGAGAGGGCGATTGCCAGTCTTGAACAGCAAATCAATGACAAGACCGAGGATAAACAGGAAAAGGGAAAGGAACTCAGAACTCTTGAGAAAGACACGACAAGCATTCAGCCAACGATTGATGGCATAAATGCGCTTCTTGAGTCATTTGGGTTTAGGAATTTCGCGCTTGCGAAATCAGAGCACGAAAGGTTCTATAAAATCCAACGTCCAGACGGTTCTGATGCGAAAGAAACACTCAGCGAGGGGGAGAAAAGTTTCATAACCTTCCTCTATTTCTACCATCTACTTAAAGGCAGCGAGTCAGAGAGTGGCATGACATCAGATCGTGTGGTCGTTTTTGATGATCCTGTCTCTAGTCTTGATAGTGACATCCTTTTTGTCGTCAGCAATTTGATCAAAGGGCTCTTTGATGAAGTGAGGAATCAAAGCGGGACAATCAAGCAAATCTTTATCTTCACTCATAATGTATATTTTCATAAAGAAGTTTCTTTCAATCCACGAAGAAGTTCTGGCCATAAGTTTAATGACGAGACATTTTGGACAGTTAGGAAAGTCAATCAGGAGTCCAAACTTCAACCCCACGATATAAATCCGATAAAGACCTCTTATGAACTCCTATGGTTAGAGGTTAGGAACCCAGATCGAGATAATCTAGCTATTCAGAATACGTTACGCAGGATATTGGAGAATTATTTCAAGATTCTCGGAAATATTGATCCTGATGAAATATGTAAGCACTTTGAAGGGAAGGAGAAACTGATTTGTAAATCCTTGTTCTCATGGGTTAATGACGGATCGCATTCTGCCTTTGAATCACTATACGTCTCCATCGACGATTCCATAGTTGAAATCTACCTGAACGTCTTTGAGGAGATATTCAATAAAACTGGACATGGGAAACATTATAAAATGATGATGGATGGTTCTTTGCCTGAAGAAACCCATGGTGGTTAGGCATGAATAACGAACTCATCTTCTACCGTACTCCAGACAGTGACCAAAAGTCGAAGTCGTTTATCAGGATGGGGACTTCTGGATGAGCCGGAAAACGCTAGCCGACTTGTTCGACATAGAAATTCCAGCGATCAATAAACATTTAAAAAATATTTATAAATCCGGTAAATTGAGATAGAAGGCAACTATTTCTAAAATGGAAATAGCTCGCAATGAGGCAGATTTTTGAAATATAATCCTGACATTTGCTATCGCCGTTCCATTCGATTGCGTGGATATGATTATTCCCGTGCCGGGGCATATTTTGTCACCATTTGCACACAACATCGGGAATATTTGTTCGGGGATATTGTGAACGGGGAAATGGTATTGAATGACG
>QIMB01000349.1 GCA_003233615.1 Nitrospirota bacterium | reverse complement strand
TGACGGTATAGCCGAATTCAGTCAGGGCATCTGCAACCATCCGGCGGATGCTTTGTTCATCGTCCATGACTAAAATCCGACCGCCTCCTTTGGGAATGGTTTGACGGTCAAGAGCAACAGATGAGTATGACGATGGCAGATATACGGTAAATATTGTGCCTTTTCCCACTTCAGAATGAACGCTGATGTGTCCTTGATGTTGCTGAATGATGCTATGTGCAGTGGCCAGTCCCAAGCCGGAGGCCCCAGACTTGGTGGAAAAGTATGGATCAAAAATATTGGGCATTGCGTGGCTTGTAATCCCATCTCCCTGATCTTCAAATGAGATTTTGACATAATTGCCATGTGGTAGTGTGGGGGACGGGAGCGTCGACTGGATAGGGAGCACGGCGTTTTCAACCCGAATGGAAAAGTGTCCGCCTTGGGACATGGCTTGTCGGGCATTGAGCGTGATGTTTTGGATGACTTGTCGTAGCTGACTCGCATCAGCATCCAATGGCCAAAGATTGCTGGGAATGTCGAAGTGACAACTAATCGATGATCCTGATAGGGCAAAAATCGCACTTTTTCGAAGGATATCTCTCAGTGCAATAGAAGTCTTAATTGGTGCGCCACCTTTGGCAAACGTCAGGAGTTGCTGAGTGAGTTCTTTGGCGCGAAGACACGCCTGTTCAGCTTGTTCAAGGTTTTGCGCAAGAGGGTCTTGGGGAATCATTCGCAATTTTGCGACGAACACATTTCCGAGAATGGTCGTCAGTAAATTATTGAAATCATGGGCAAGGCCTCCCGCCAAGACTCCCAGGGAGTTCAACTTACTAATTCGTTGCTGTTCATCTTGGTGCCGGTGCTGGTCAGTAATATCGTGGAACACGATCACCGTTCCCATCAGATGAGAACTATGGTCGCGGATGGGAGTTTCTCGCATGGAAATGGTTCGTTGAAAGCCCTGTTTTGTGATGAGTAGATGGGGGATATCGGATTCTGCAAGAGGTGACGAAGCAGGAGGAAATTGTAAAAGCTTGTCATCGTCGTGTTGAGACGTGTTGTTGGCTAAGCGAAACACTTCTTGAAGGGGCCGTGATAAGACCTCCTCATGAGACCATTCGGTTATGTGTTCTGCGAGAGGATTGAAAAAAGTAATACGGCCTTCTCGGTCCGTTGTGATAATCCCCTCCTCAAGGGATTGGAGGGTAGTCACAAGGCGGTCTTTTTCAGCGACAAGTGACTGCTCGAGGCGTTTCCGATCTGAAATATCTCTCAGGATAAAGCCATAATGGGTATCCAATCCCACCTTCCAGCTTGTTAAAGATATTTCCAGGGGAAAGGCTTCTCCTGATTGACGGAGACCAGTTAATTCCAATGGCTGGAGAATAGGGTGCGCCTCAGAATTACCATAACTAATGTCCTCTAGCCCCTTTCGGTAGGTATCCCGATACCTTTCCTCTAAGAGCATCAGAATAGATTGACCGATGACCTCTTCTTGCTGAAAGCCAAACATGGCCTTGGCTGCCGGATTCCATGAGACGATCGTGCCATGGAGATCAGCTGAAATTATTCCTTCGTGTGCAGAATCGACTAACGAGGAATATTGCGATTGGAGTTCGGTCAAGCTATTTTTGATACACACGTGACTTGTAATGTCCAAGCCATATCCACGCACAAGACCTTTTTCTTGAATGGGGGAAAACGTCCAATCAAAGTGCTGGTTCTCGATCATCACAGTCAGCCCTCTTTGCGGCATCAGAGATTTTAAACAGTCCATCGCAATATGTGTAAGGGCAGGAGGTAAGACGTGTGGGGTGCCATCTTCTCGAAATCGATAGGTGTCCAACAAGGCGATCATGGCTGGGTTGGCATAGACCAAACGTCCTTGAGCGTCCACTTCTACAATAGGATTTGGGCTTTCCTCAGGCATTGAGGCGAGGTGTTGGTGTTCTTCGTGTTGTTGGAGCTGTTGGCTTAAATCGCGAAAAATAAGCAATGCTCCGTGGTTATGAGGGTTGGTGAGTCGCGTGCATTGGAATTCTACCCAGCGCGTTTCGCCGCTCGGCCGCCGAATCAAGAATTTTGGTGTCCAAATAGATTTTCCGGTTTTTAGGACTTGGGTAATTGGACAATTTTCTTCTTGTGTGATGAGGTCGACATAGACGCAGCCAGCATGTTCGTGGAAATTTTCTCCGAGACATGATTGCTCAGTTCGGTGAAGAATGCGGGCTCCTTCTAAATTCAGAGAGAGAATATGTCCTTGTGCGTTGACCTGACAAATGCCAATATGGATAGACTCTAAGAGTGTATGTACGAACGTCTGTGCCGAACGCAGAGCTTGATTAAGGCTCGGCAGATCCATGTGATGGAGTTCTTGAAATGGCTGATGGAGATTCATTGGTCACATATAAAAAAAGAGAACATACGGTTCCTATTTTTTACCATAATGCGTCCAGGATCTTGGTCATATCCCACCCTGCTTCATGGGGATCGATGGATTCTTGAATCGAGCGTGACGTGTCGTTATGTGTTTGCGAGGACAGGTCGATAATGTCTTGTTCTGTATACGGCTGTCCCGATGCGTTTTTGAGCAATTTAATTGTTGGAGTGAGACGGGAATGGCTATGTACCCAGACGACCACAGCCTGCTCCCCGGTGTTGAGTCGGACAAGAGAGCCAATAGGATACACGCCTAGGAGATGTATCAGTTGTTGAACCAACGTTGAGGCATACTGCCCGGCAGCGGCTGCTCGATATAATTCCGATAATGCTCGTGAAGGTGGGACTGGTGGTTGGCTGCAGCGACCGCTGATTTGAGCATCATACGTATCAGCAATACTCAAAATTTGCGTGAGTTCAGAAATGTCATGCCCCATGATACCTTTAGGATATCCTGATCCATCAAGCCGTTCATGATGTTGCAGAACCATTCGTTTCGATTCATCGGGGAAATCGTGGTATTGATTGATGATGGCCTCGCCCATGTCACAATGGGCCTGAATCAGTTTATGGTCCTGAGGTGAGTAGGCCTTGACTTTTCGCAAGAGATTGAGTGGCAACCGCAGTTGTCCGATATCGTGGACCAAGGCGGCGAGTCCCAGAAGCTTCAGTTGTGACGGGTGACAGCCATTTTTTTGTCCGATGGCCATGGCCAGGACACCCGTATCGACTCCATGGGTTGCCAGCGTGGCATCAAAACGGCGCATTTGGATCAGTGATACCATGGCCGCTTGATGTTCCAAGAGCCCATCTAGCAAGGTACTTACCACACCGCGAACTTCCAGGATTTGCTGTGGAGAGGGGCTTTCCATTTGACGAAAAAATAAGTCCAACGTCGAGATGGCTTCTGCACGAAGGAGTCGAGCCGCTTCAATGTCTTCAGGGTTAGGACCGATGTCAAGATGTGGAGATGAAAGAGGTAGGTCAGCGGTCGCCGTCGTCTGGGAGGATTCTTGAACACTGGATGTCATGGGTACATCACGTCCCTTCTCTGTGTCGATGAATACGGTTTGAATCCCATAGTTCCGCAACAACGTGATTTCGTCATCTCGCTTCACCAGCCACTTGTGACGGAGAAACGGCGTTTGAAACCATGATTGGTCCATGCCGGCGACATACATGCCTGGTTGCAAATCTTGGATGGCAATGCGTTTTTTCATTGCGAAAGGGATCGCACGGGGAGATGAAAATCGCACGTCAGATCACTGCCAGATCAAAGAGAGAGAAAAACGAAATGATCACATCTATACACCTAGTAAGAAAACCCGAAACATCGTAAGCTAATTCTAGTAAAAGAGCAATAGAGAGTTGGTGAAACTGATATCTGTGTGGGACCTTTGATCAGTTTTCCCTGATACGCAAGTAAGGCGATGGATCAAGAAGGCTTTTGCTCAAGAAGAGAAATTCGCGTCAAGACCTGTACTGCTTCTTCATGGCGGTCACTGCGCATGAGTACGACATGATAGTGCTTGAGGAGTGGGAGTAATAGGCGGGTTGAATCTCCCCACGTTTTTTCCTGAATGGCGAGAGCCCGTTTGAGGAGAGGCAGGGCCACCTTTGGTTGGTCTTTGTGCTCATAAAGAGCGGCGAGCTCTGTCAAGGTGGCAGCCATGCGCAGATGTTCCGGGTCGAGGGACTGTGCAATAAGGGGCAACGCCTTCCAATAATAGGATTCGGCTTGATTCGTGTTCCCTTCTAGACGAGCTATATCTGCCAGTTGAAAAATGACCTTCCCATAGTTCTTATCAGTCGGGCCATTATCTCGAAGGGATGGTAAGATATGATGCAGCAATTCTTTGGCTTCTTGATAGTGGCCATTCTGAACCAGCTGCTGA
>QIMB01000465.1 GCA_003233615.1 Nitrospirota bacterium | reverse complement strand
CTTGCTTCTCGATCTCATCGCGCAGCGGCCCGTTCTTGAGCGATGACAGGATCAGCTTGTTGTCGCCCCAGATAAGCTTGTTGGTCCAGCCCTTGAGCTGACGGCCACGGCTGTCGGTGGCAAACAGGTCGCCTTGCAAAGCGGCATCCGCTGGCTTTTCGGCGCGCGGCTCATCCACCTGCTCGATGGTCTGAAAGGGCAGCACGATATTGCAGACCTCGCTGGTTTTGCCGTTCCAAACCAACTCGATCTCGCGCTTATCCTCAAAGAGAAGGAAACGATACTTGTCCGGCAGAGGCTTGCCCGCCTCGATATAGCGAATAATCTCCTGCTTTTCCTGATCGACTAATTTCATCTTCACTTATCCTGCATGGTCATCACTCTGATTCAGCACGATTAGAAACATAACGACCGAGCTGTGTGACGCAAACGAAGCGCAGCGTAGTAAAAATCCAGTGCAGTGATTTGTTATGTGATTTTTACTATACACAAAATCAGTCATCTTCCTCTGAAACCAGCTTCTTTACTCGTGCCTTGATGTTTTCATACTTGAGTGTAAGGTGGGACTTTCCATTGTCTGTAAGCAGCCCAGTATGTCCGACCACATTACGAACGGGTCTATAAGAGACAGCATCAATCCACAAAGAGTGTTGCTTCCTAGTGTCCTTGTTACCTTCCACGCTAAATGCGAGTGAATCCATACCTAGATAGCTTAGATCATTATCAGCTTTTCGTATTGCGAAACTGATGTTGGCTTCCCCTTTTCTTGTGGCCTCACGCTTGCGCCAGTCATCCGCCTCTTTCTTGATACTAGGATTGAGCTTTATATCTTTGGTGATTAAGAATTTTCTAACGAGATTCTCGGACAAGAAACAATCAACATATGCCGAAATATTGAATTCCGCATCGTCTTGAAGATCTGTCAGCCACTCTTCCACTTTATCCTTTCCTGATGCATCTTGATCTGGCCTGTATTCCTCACGCGTCACCGAATATAGGTCACGAACCTTCCGTTGCTTCCTCGTTTTTCGTGGATTCTCCTGATCTCCCTCTTCTCCTCGATTCAGGCGAAAGTTGTCCCAATCATCAAAAATCTGCGGGAGAGCATCACGCTTCAAGTAGTCAAGCAGCGATTGAAAGTTTTCATCGTCTTCAACAATGCCCTCACGACTACTCGTGAATGGATCTTTTCCCTCAGCATCCATCAGATCGAAATGAATCTGTCCGTATATGTAGCTCTCGATAATTCTTTGGGTAGGTATATGCCTAAGTATATTTTTCTCGCGCAATCGCCCGTTTACGAAAAGATCAATTGTTGCTCTCTCTTCAGTACCGGTAATCTTTAAATTTCGCGGTTTCTCGACTGAAGCAATAAAACCATGAATATCAAGCGTAGTCGTAAGAGTCACTTTGTTATGTTTCAAGCCGCTAAGCGCAGAAACAAATTCATCCTCATAATTATTTATTAGCCACACAAACTCAGTATTGTTTATCAAATCATTAAGATCGCTGATCGACACCTCCTCGTTATTAACAAAGATAGAGAATTCTGGGTCTATAAGCGAAAAATGAAAGTTCATTGCAAGTAATTTTTTTAAGTGTGCAATCGAGCTTCGGATCTTCTCCTTTGTCTCCTCAAAAATAATGATGGTTCCACGGTCGTGAGTGACTGATTGCTTATTTACTAAATCATAGTTTAGACCTTCAAGTGGATATTTATCCGGCGTCAAATCATTCTTGATAGCTTCATCTAATCCCGAATTATCAATCAACCCACCTACATAATCTTGCCCTTTCTTTTTAGTGAAAACTGAGACTCGATTCGCACACGACAAAAGAGCCAATTTTCCTATTCCCTTCGCACCAATATAAGGACGACCACTTGAAGTTGTCATGTCACCATCAGCACGCTTGGAGTATCCGATCTTTAGAAATTTTGACTGAAAATCGTCAGCATCCATTCCTACACCGTCATCTTTGATACTGAAAGTGGAAATTTCACGATCAATTACTATCCACACATTTTTTGCATCAGCATCCCACGCATTGGAAATTGCTTCTCCAAGCACGGTGATAAAATTTCGATATAGATTCCGACCCAAGTGGTTGAGCACACTCAGAGAAATTTCAAATTTGAAATCACTTTCAGGTTTATTGGTTGTCATGAGGTTTCTCGCAAAAATGAATTTATGATCAAGCCACCAATGGCCTCTGCCAGCCTCACGGGAATAGCATTCCCAATCCAACGACCGACTTCAGTGAAGGATATCGCCTCATTGGCGGGTAAAAAGTGATAGTCATATGGAAAGGATTGTAGGATGGCAGCCTCCCTCAGAGATATTGCCCGATTCTGTTCAGGGTGACCAAACCGGCCGTTTCCATATCCGTAGCATTGTGTTGTCATGGTAGGCGAAGGTTCCTCCCATGACATACGAGCATAGACACCTGAATATGTTTGTCCAGAAGGTCGGCGATGACACGGTGACCGTAATTCCTCAGGCCAATCACGCCAAGTTCCTCCAGGACGTGAAGCCTTTATACGACGAAGGTTAATAGCCGTTAGTGAGGACGCAACATGAAGAGGGTCTTTGGGATCGGCTTTCCCTGCCTGCAGTTCCGGCAGTTTACCTATGGCATCTCTAACTGACAACGCGGCAGAATGTGTTGGCCTTAAGGGTTGGAGACTATATGATTTTGCAGCAACTACGACCAATCTTCGGCGTTTTTGCGGGGTACCATACTCTTCACATTTAGCAACTGTCCAATGAAGTTTGTAACCTGCTTTAATTAGGCGATCGCAGAACTCTTTAAATACGCGTCCATCTTTGTATCTAAGAAGGGCTGGTACATTTTCCATAGTAACGAAATCCGGATTGACTTCGACTGCAAGCTTGGCAAATTTTGTCACAAGTTCCCATCGTGAGTCTTCCTGATACCTTTGTTTATATGTTGAAAATGGTTGGCAGGGAGCACATCCAGCAAGAATGGATGGGACTTCGCCACTAAAATGAATTTTGATTTCTTTTGAAGTCAGCTTGGCTACATCTCGGGTAAAAAAGTCGCCGCCGTTGTTTCTTTCAAATGCGTATTTGCATCGCGCGTCAATATCGTATCCCGCGACAATTTCTAAACCCGCCAGTTTCAGTCCGTGACTCAATGCTCCCACTCCGCAAAACAGATCAACAACTTCACCGAGAGGCGCTGGTTTTTCAGATACTGAATAGCAATTCTTTTTTTCCATGTTTTGGCTCACCATAATTATCTAGAATCTAAAATATATCATTATCTGCCAAGTTCGTGGCTTGAATGATGCGAAATTCGCTAATTTCGTCAACTGTAGGAAAGTAAGGAGGGAATCCTGATATTGAATGTGATGCTGTTTTTCGAATTGCAATCTTTGCTCCTCAATCTGAAGAGATTGCAATCTGAGGCCACGGTAAAACCATATTACTGCAATAATTCCAGCAAAAGCACCGACTAATGAACCTAAGTCACCGATATCCTTAGATGCATAGAAGTGGTACATGACAAATGGAATAAGTAATATTAGTACCGATGTCAGTATGAGTTCTCTCGTTTTCATGTTTTTTTATTGCTATCGGTCATATAGACAGGATGGGTTGATAGGGCGATATGCGTAGTCTATATGTTGGCATAATTCCGTTTCTCCGCCCATGCTGTGTTCCCTGCCTGTCCAAAACCCTAATCCTTCGCCGGGTAAAAGGCAACCGCCCGCGCCGGAGCGCGAGACGGTTACTGCATGATTCTGGGATAAATACGTTGATGTTATACACAGAAAAGGTATCAAAAAGTCTTTTGATAGTTGGCTTGTGACCCGCGCACGGCAGCGGTAAAGGGGACGCTATCCTTTACACTGTGTTTGTAGGCGTGTAGCGCCTTGCCATAGGTGCATTTGTATTGTACGCTATTACGTACATGTACGATAACGAGGTTCATTGCCATGA
>QIMB01000176.1 GCA_003233615.1 Nitrospirota bacterium | reverse complement strand
TATCTTAGGAGATCGGCTCTATGGTGGCGCAAAGGTCTCTAGGGTGGGAGACGTTGATATTCCGCGAATGGCATTGCATGCCCGAACATTAGGATTTCACCATCCTGTGTCTCAAACCTATCAGGAATTCACTACAGGGATTCCGTCCGATATGCAAATCATTCTTGAAGCCTTATGTCATGAAAATTCTGTGTAGATCGCAAGGAAAGCGCTGGATTACTCAGGAATCTTGTTGATTGAAAGTGAAAGTAACTGTTGAGGTTTAGGCTGGAAAAACATCGCACATTCGGCTATAAGCAAACAGGTCATTCCAAATGGCAAATAACCGGCGTAGCCGAGAATTGGCATTTCAAACAGCTTCAATGCGTGGACATAGGGAATAGTGTATTCCCAATGACTTAAGCTATGGACATTCCATAACTCCCACCAGAACCCACATAGTAGTGCTGCCAGGGCAGAAAGAATAACTGGACGCCAATCTCCTCGACCCACACCTACAAAACTCACGTGTTTCTTTTGAATCAATTGGATTCCCAAGAGCAGGCATAAGGGGGAAATCCAGAGTAAAGGGAAAAGAATCATCGGCCATATGCCAATGAGGCCAAGTCCGATGCTGCCCAAAGCAAGGAGCATTCCGCCAGTCTTTGGAGAGAGAGACCAGGAAATCGGATGCCAACTTTCAAAAGGCCTGGTCAGCCGAGGAAACGTGCCTAACCATTCATAGGTACTGAGAACGGCTGGCAGGACCGTTGAAAATGCGATGGAGGTATGAAAAATATATTCCACAATGGACATGTCTGGCAGATATACATAATGCCAATTTTTCACAAATTGATTGAGGTATTCAAAGGCCCACCAAAATCCCGCACTGAGAAAAAAGAGTTGGACAAGGAGACGGGGCTTGTGAAGCAGAAGACATTGGCCTGATCGTTGAAATGTCAATGCATTCAGAACAACGATATAGCCAAACCAGAGGAGGGGAAAGGTATGGGGTTGCCAGGTTTGAAACCACGAAAAGCGAGACCACGCGAGCATCCATGAACTAGCGACCCAGAGAAGGGCAATCCATCCCCACCATGGAAATCTCATAGAGTGAAAGGATTCAGGTTCAGTGATGATTGAGTTTTTGAAAAATCGACAGAGAATTGGAGTAAGTGATGTGGTGATAAAGATGGCTAGGATTCCACAAACCAACCAGGAAATCGAGGACTCTCCTGGTTCTGCAGAGATGGGGAAAAGGGTCAAATGCGGGGGAGGCGCATAGCCCGCAATAAATAATCCGAACACAGGCAAACTAAGCATCAATGTGAGAAGAATGCCAAAGTAAACAATTGTGAGCATGGGGAGCTCTGATTAGGGGGCTGTTCGTTTTTTCTCCTATGTTACTTTACGTTCTTTCTTGATTGCACTTCCAGCAGGTCGTAAATTCTTTTTGGTGCACTTCACCACAACTGGCACAGGTCCATCCCGTAGTTTCCAGTGGTTGGGCCTCCTCCCAGTCTTTCAGCAATGTTTGAGCCTTTTCGAAGTCCTCATCCTGAAGCACCCAGAGCTCCGGAAACACTTCGACAAACGGCACTTCTCCGCCCAACATGGCTGATCGTTGATTCTTGATCGTGCACGGGATTTCCGCCTGATCAAGAAGTTCCTGTCTGGATTCCACGTCAATCAGACTTTGAGAAACATACAGCTTTTTCATGATGGGATCCTCAAGCAATACAATAAGAGATATGATCCATCATTATCCTACCATTAAGCTATTGTAGGCTGTTTAGCCTTGAATTGCATTTCTAGAAAACTAAAGGGAAAAATCACATTGGTGTGAGCCTTGGATTCAACTTGTAAGTGCAACTTTCTTTAAAAAGGCAATAAGTTTTTATTTTCAATGTCTTAGGTTGTCTGAAAACAGCAAGGAGAGAATACGCCGCTGAAGACAGATTGTGTGCGACAGCTGCAAACCAAGACGACGACCGAAGGCACCTTAAGCCTCACGTATGATGCGTGGGATCAGCTGACACAGGCCAATAAGACCTGGGCGAATCCTGAGAGCTATGCCTATGATGATCTGGGACGGCGGATTCGGGAAACCGTCAAAGTACGGGTCAGAACTTTTGTTGTTGGTTGTTGAGAGCGGTTTCTGCTTTGATTGAAAGGGCTTCATGGAGTATGTCTGAATACTCAGTTTGTGCTAAGAATTGGGAAGAGTCGCAAACTCTTTCGATTGAAGCAAGCGTTTATCTGCCGTGACGAGGGTGAGATCATAGACCTGAGCCGTGGCTCCAAGAAAACGATCCACTGGGTCTTGGTGGGAGAAGATGAGCTGTCGACTTTGAATCGCTACTTCATGATTGAGCGGAGCTTCTTGAAAAGGAATGTGTTTGTACGCTTGTCGAATCCAATTGAGGGGGTCTGGAGTCAACGTGATCTTTTGCTTTTCGGCAAGTAGCAAGACTTCCCATGTTGTTAAAGGGGAGAGCCAAAGACTATTGGATGAGTTTGCCAGTTCGGTTTGTATTCGCATGCTTAGTCGATTGGGATCTAACAGTGCCCACAAAAAAATATGGGTATCGAGTAACAGATTCAAGATTCAAGAGTTTCCCAATCAGTTGGATCAACCACCGGGGAAATAATATCATCAAGTATCTGCCCTGTTTCTTTCATACTGCCTAGCCAGGATTGAGGTGGAGGGGAAGGGGCAGGTGGGATGACTTGGGCAATAGGATCGCCTTTCCGAGTGATGAGAATTGGCTGTCCAGTGCGCTTGACTTTGTCTAAAAGAGCGAGGCAGGTGGCTTTGAACTTTGAAATCGGAATGGTCTCCATGATTGTCCTCTATTCTTATCTATTGACTATGGTTGACGACTATAGTCTACAGTGATTGTTTAAAAAGATCAATGTGACTCATCCCACGAGGCTCTCTGACTAACAACGACGGTGAATGGAGGGGATGATTGGAATGATAGGGTCAGGCCTGCGTTATTGCATATAAGAGCTTGCTTCGACGACTGGGGCACGGTGAGAGGAGGGACTAGGGAGGGTAGTCTGTTGTTGGGTTCGTGGTTACGGTTCGTTTTTAGGACCATCGCAACTTGACCCCAATATGTGATCGACTATGCGAATCGCAGACCACGACGTTCTATGATATCCGCACCCGCGTCATTCGGGTCGTGGCCCTGCGTCCAGCGGAGAACATCCCGTCACCTGTTTTATCTACAATCCCCTCGGCGCGCGCGCGTAGAGGCGGGGTATATTCTGAGTCCGTTCACTATTTGCGCGACTGATAGAGGGACGGGCACGCTCACGCGCAAAAAGATATTTTTGGACCCTTCAGGCAACCGGGGAACATTATGGTCTGGCCAGCTACGGAGGAGCTAGCTGGGCTTGTGCGCAGATCCGTATGAAACGAGATGTGGAGCCATCATTTAGGAACAAGCTCGAACGGTTAGAAATACACATCTTGCAACACGAGACTTTCTCCCTATGTGTTTAGAATATGGGGAGGAAAAGAGTTAGGTGGAGGCCGGCAATGGGGGCAAAAGGTCTGTGACTACGACAGGGGTTTGAGCTGCGTGCAAGGGGAAGATCGTTTGGCCTCGTGTGATGATTTGGGTGGTGTGATATGTTCCCTGTTTTGGAGCGCGGTATATCTCCAGTTGTTGTTCCTGAACGTTGGGTATCCAGTATTCTGGAATGTGGTATGTCGCATAGAGTGGGGACTTCGTCTGATGTTCATGCGCGAGTGTGGTATCGGCTATTTCAACGATGAGCACGGCTGTGGTGGGATGGTGGGCCACATACGCTTCCGGACGACCGGGAACGATTGCTCAGTCGGGTTCAGGCTCTGAGTCATCGCCGAGGGAAATGGGCATTTGGATACGAATCAGATAGCCAGGGCCGAACGCTGTTCGGAGATGTTCATCGACAATACTCATGAGGGCGGTATGCTGGCTACGCTGCGGCGTTATTGTAAGAATTTCTCCATTGACAA
>QIMB01000029.1 GCA_003233615.1 Nitrospirota bacterium | reverse complement strand
CAAGAAGCGACAAACGCCATGGGGCTTGCACGTCAATCTAGCGAAAGTTTGAACCTCATTATCCAATCAGTGAATCAAGTCACAGACCGAATATCCCACATTGCGGCAGCAACGGAAGAGCAGTCAGACACAACGGAAAAGATTAAAGGAAATATTGAAGACATCGCTCTAGTCAGCCAACAAAACGAAGCGTCACTCGGGACGGTGTCAAGAGCCACCATGCGATTATGGGGCTATGCGATAGCCGTACAGTGGGTGGCGGCACAAGAAACGGGTGTGCTCACAACCGAACCGGAATTGAGTCTGGCTCGAGTGGGTTTAGATCCTCACTTCCTCGAGCACCTGTACGAAACGTTCTTTATGAGTCATACATCCATTTCAGCCCTGCTGAGTCAGCTTGATTGTGAAAAACGCAAAATGTTAATGCTGACAGAAATTGTGGCATTGCTTCAATTTTGGCGTGGTAAGGAAAATGGGAAATTAGTGTTAGACCTCCTCAGCTTCAATCATGCCTTGATTGGAATGGAATCTTTCATGTATCCATACTGGTTAAACAGTTTGCTCAAAACCCTCACCAAATTTGACCCCAAATGGTCTCCTGAATTAGAAAAAATCTGGACACGCTCACTAAGAAGCGGACTCGAATACATTTCAACTTCGGCAATGGCCATGAAAGGACAAGCCTAAGAATGAGTGTGGCCTTACAGTAGCTCCTTACACTTTTAACCAAACACAGAATACTTTACGCGAAGTATGACACGAACGTTTGAAGCAACGTACGCGCATCTCGGAATGTAACGACCCACACCAGTAGACCTAGGCCAGCCAGAGAGAGCCGCGTTCATGCAGGCATCGAACCCTCGTAGGTCCTAAAACCATTTTTCATTAGAAGCCATCCACGTTACACTAAGCCTATGTGGACGTGTTTCAATCCATTTTCCTTCCCCTCCATTTTTCAGAAAATTCAATCTGCTGTATGCATGGCCCTGCTTCTTCTTGTCGGAGGTTGCGGATCGTCTGAACAAGAATCTTCTCCAACCCCCTCGAGAACGGAAGCTCCAACGTATATAGAAGGCGGCGATCTTGCCTCTATCACACAACATGGATACCTTCGGGTACTCAGCCCTTCGCATAGCCACACCACACATCTTCCCCGCCAAGGCTTCCCACACAACCATGAACACGAGCTCTTGGAACGCTTCGCGGGCTCCATTAGGGTGAAACTCGGATACGTCACTGTCGAACGATATCAGGATCTCATTCCCTACTTACTCAAAGGCAAAGGGGATCTTATCGCAGCCAATTTCACTGTGACCCCCAACCGCAAAGACCACATCGTTTTTACGGTCCCCGTCACCACGGTCAATGAACAAATCGTCACGAGACAAGACGATACCCGACTTCACACACTCAGCGATCTCAACGGTCGAACCATCACCGTTCATCGCTCCTCCGCCTTTTGGGACACCGTATCGACCCTCCAAAAACAATATCCAGACCTTCATATCAAAGACGCACCCGAACATTTGGAGATAGAGCACATTCTCGATGGCATTGCACAAAAAGACTTTGATCTTACGGTGGCCGACAGTAATCTGGTCAATGCCATGCTGTCCTATCGTTCAGACCTACGCCCCGCTTTGACCATTACCAATGATCGTCAAATTGCTTGGGGGGTCCGTCCCAAGGCCACAGACCTCCTCACGGCCCTGAATACCTTTCTCAACAAAGCCCAACTCTCCCGGCACAGACCCTCTGTATCCAAAGACGACTTGCCCGGTATCCGTAAACGGCGAGTCTTACGAGTCCTCACGCGGAACAACCCGGCAACCTATTTTCTCTGGCGGGGCGAACTAATGGGCTTTGAATATGAACTGGCTCGACATTTTGCCAAACAACAGAAGCTCCGTGTGGAAGTGGTGGTGCCACCCACACGAGAAGATCTCATTCCCTGGTTGCTTGAAGGAAAAGGGGACCTGATTGCCGCATCCATGACAATTTCTGATCAACGGAAAAACCAGGGGCTGGAATTTTCTCGGCCCTATTTGACCGCCTCAGAAATCATCGTGGCTCGTGCAGATGAACCTGAAAGCCGGCTGGGCTCTTTTGAAGATTTGGCTGGACGAACCGTCGTCGTTCGCCGAAGCAGCACCTATTGGCGAACCTTAAAACAAATACAAAACCAAGGCATCACGGTAAATATCGAAACCGCGCCCGAAGACTTGGAAACCGAAGAACTCATCGCCAAAGTTGCCGAAGGCGAATATGACCTCACCGTCGCTGACAGTCATATTTTGGATATCGAACTCACCTGGCGAAAAGACATCCGTGCGGCATTTGCCTTGGGAGATCCGCAACAACTGGGTTGGGCCGTGCGCACGTCTAACCCTCAGCTCGTACAAGCCATGAATGACTACATGAAGAAGGAATACCGTGGGTTGTTCTATAACATCACGCTCCAGAAATACTTCAAAAATTCACGCACTATCCGCAAACACGCCGAATTTAGAACTACCCACACTGGTGAACTCTCTCCCTACGATACATTGGTCCAACGCTATGCCAAACAATACGGGTTCGACTGGCGGCTGATTGTCTCTCAGATGTACCAAGAAAGCCGCTTCAATCCTCAGGCTCGGTCCTGGGCAGGCGCAGTCGGTCTGATGCAAGTCCTACCCGGAACGGCCAGGAGTATAGGGTTTCACGACGTAAAATCACCTGAACAGAGCATTCACGCAGGAGTACAATATCTGGATTGGGTCCGAGAACGATTTGATCCGGAACTCCCTGTGGAAATTCGCACCTGGTTTGCCTTAGCAGCCTATAACGCAGGCCATGGGCATGTCCGAGATGCAAGACGGTTAGCTCGCAAGCTTGACCTCAACCCCGACCGCTGGTTTGGACATGTGGAGAAAGCTATTCAACTCTTGGCCAAACGGAAATACGCCCGCCAAGCACGACATGGCTACTGCCGCGGTTCGGAACCCGTCCAATACGTCCACGAAATCAAGCGCCGCTACGAAGCCTACCAATTGGTCGCGAAATTGTAAGAGCTTTTCCCACAGCGCAAACTGCCATTTTCGCCAAACTAGGAATGATTTCAACGATTCCTTTAAAGAACGAGGAATCCTTACCCCAACGATTGAATCAACGCACGCATTTCGGGAACAAGATCTCCCCCACCGTTAGATCGACCAGAAAGAGCCGCGTCAATGCCAGCATTCAACACCGTCTTGGCCTCTTCATTTCGATTGACTCCAATCAGCGCCCGGCCCAGGGCAAAATGGGATGCCACATGGACCGGATCAAGCTCGACGGCCACACGCAAATGCTCCACCGCTTCTTCAAGATTCTCGCCCGACTGCAGAATTTTATCGCCTAGACCATACCGCCCAAGAAATCCATCAGGCTTCTTTGCCACCATCTGCCGAAACACGTCAATATCCATGACGAACCAGCCTCCTTGAAAAATTCACGAAACCTCCCTGCCACCTTAACATCATTTGCAGCCAGACAACGGGCGATAGCAAAAAGCACGTCAACGCTTCCAGGGTCACATTGCAATTCATGAGTATATCGTTGTCTGGTATTGGTGGAAAAGGGGAAGAAAAAACGGTATTCTGAGCATAGTCTCTATGAATAAGAGTCCTGACTTCTGGAGAAAAGCCACCTTGGTGGCTAAGCTCTATTCATTGAAGTCAACACAAGACATGGTCAACTTCAACACCATAAATTTCTTCCTCATCATCTTTCTCTTCAGCCTTGTAACTGCATGCGGGGGAAAAGGAACGAATCACATGACGCAAGACCAGCTTCTGGCTTCCATCGAAAAAGGCACCGCACCAGTCATTGTGGATGTTCGCTCACAAAGCGAATATGAATCAGGCCATGTGCCCGGAGCCTTGCATCTGCCCTTTTATGCCATGTGGTCTCGCCATGCGGAGATGAAGGCAAAACCGGAAGACTCCGTGGTCATGTATTGTGAGCACGGGCC
>QIMB01000363.1 GCA_003233615.1 Nitrospirota bacterium | reverse complement strand
GGGTAAGGAAAGACAAGGTTGTAAGGCGTCGACCAGACTTTGCAGTGCGGTTTGCTTTTCTGGCATCGACTCTTCACCGAAGTCCCACTCAATGCCAACGTTTGCAAAGAGCTGGGCTTCTTGTTCAGGAGAGAGATAATCCACGGCCACATCCACAAATAATCCGAGGGCCCAATATCCGATTCCCACAAAAACCAGAACGCCGGTTATGAGAACGATAAATTCTCGAAGGGGATGTTGATGCGACACATTGTCGTTGTGTTCGGGGAGTGACGGTTTGTAGTTCACGGGCTGGGAAGCTGTGGGGAGGCGGATTGATAGTAAATAGCGGTGCCATAAGCCAAGACTTCTACAGACCCAACCCGATCACTACTACTGCCTTTGGAGATGGACGAGGTTTCAATGCGGAGATTGAGGATTTCATCGGCTGTGGGGCAGCTTTCTTTCATCCGCAGCACGGCTTCGCGTCGGGCGCGATCCAGGAGGGTTTCGTAGGCCTGAATGGTTCCGCCAAAGAAATTCCTCAACCCGGCTAGCATTTGTTTGAAATAATCGACTGAGATGACGACGTGTCCACATACCAATTGCACGTGCCCGATGGATGCATGACTTCCTATTGGTTTTTTGCAGGACGTTGTGGGAAGACGAATCAACAATTCCTCCCTGGCTTGAATGGAGCGATAATGCCGGCTCTCAGCGAATTTCCCAAAGACAAATCCGAGGCTGAGTAAAATGAGAAAGATCGTGATGCTATCCATTGTGTGTTATTCCACCGTGACGGCCGTGCCGTATACATATATTTCGGCTGCCCCTGCGGCGATGGAGGATGTTGAAAAGCGCACATTGACAATAGCATTTGCGCCTAATTGTTGGGCTTGAGCTTTCATCCTGTCCATGGCTTCATCTCGAGATTCGCCTAACAGTTCGGTATAGCCTTTGAGCTCTCCGCCAAAGATGTTTTTAATGCTGGCGAAAATATCACGCCCCACATGCTTGGCTCGCACTGTACTGCCGGACACAACGCCATAACATGTTGTGATGGTTTTGCCTGGAATGTTTTCAATGTTACTGACAAACATAGCTCCTCCTTTGTCTATGAGAGGGCAGAGAGTATTGTGGTGGTTTGTGTGTTCAAAGTATAGCAGTCGAAGTTGCCGGGCTGCATGTTTCCTTAATTCTACCTGTATCGGAATCTAGAGCCAATTCTAGAGGGTTTTCAGATTCTCTATATGTTAGCCGATCTCTTATTGACGAGAGTGGTTCGTGAAGGTTTCTGCCGAAAACTGATTATTTCCGCTTTCGCTTTGCACAAGCCGGATTATCGTATAAGATATTGACGGTACGTATGGAGGGCTCGCTCGTGGGAAAATTAGATTGTTCCCTCAAAGTGTTAGTTGTGGACGATATGATGAGCATGCGCAATATCGTCAAAAGATCCCTCGTAGAGATTGGGTATCAGGATGTTCAATTTGCCATAAATGGAGAAGAAGCACTAGAAAAGCTGAAGTCAGGAGGATTTGGTTTAGTGCTTTTAGATTGGAACATGCCCGTCATGAGCGGGATTGAGGTATTGCGAGCCATGCGAGCCAATCCAGGCTTCCAAAAAATTCCCGTGCTGATGATTACCGCTGAAGCAAAAATGGAAAATATTATGGAGGCCGTACAAGCAGGAGTGTCGGCCTATTTAGTCAAGCCGTTTTCGGGGCAAGCCCTACAAGAAAAGCTGGAAAAAGTTTTTGACAAACTGTCAAAGGGGAATGCCTGATTCATCACATTTTTAACGTATCCGAGTTGCTGTTATTCTCTCGAAATTCTCTAATCTCACTAATCTTCTCTGATGCTTACCCCACCGATTTTTCTGGTGTCTTGAATGCAAGCCCTTTCCCGCTTCAGCGTATTACTCTCACCGTTATCTGAATAACGTCATTCCGGTTCAAAAGCCAGGAGCGGTCACTCAAACGACGGCCCGTGTTTGTCAGGAGGTCGTGCCAGAACGACTACTTTGATAGAGAATCAATAGTGTAGTATGAAATTCATGAGAAAGCATCATCTTTATTGAAATGATGTGTATGGACAGGCCCTAACTATCTGTGGTGGCATGCAACACATAGGAGGCTGGAATGTTTGGACCAATTACTGTCCCCTTTGGGGCAAAAATGTTATTCAACACGGTGAAGCTGAAGCCCGGGATCAACTTTGATCAGTTGGAAATGGCAGTGGGAGAAATGTGCATGGTCGTCAAGCAGACGTACGGAGGCGACAAAGGGGGGTTTATCGCAGGGCAAGTGTTCAAATTCTCCGGGTTTGTCTCGGAAAAAGGATCGATGAATCACACTAAGACAGCCGATCAGCATTACGCTATTGTGACTTATTGGAAGTCCTTCGAAGAGCATGAGAAATCTCATACCGACGAAACATTCAATAAAACCTTTGCGGCTGTTGCGACTATGTGCTCCGAGACGATGGAGCTAGGATATGAAATGCTGTGGCAGGGCGAAGCAACAACTTCGTAAATTCACGTTCGCGCGCGCGCTCCGCCCCTCACAAGTTTGTGATGACTATCCATCCGCTTTCTCACACACAATAAAATAATGGCGGGAGAGGAGGGAACGAAACGGATACATCTCATAACATAGATTCGTCGGTATTGAGGTATTCGCATTCCGCATGTGGAGTACTTGAATCGGATAGATAAGCAACGCCAAAGGAACGGCCAACCAGTCTTTCCACCGCAACACTACATACTGTACTCCCCGAATACGAAATCCTGCGTCCTGAAGAATTCTGATCATATTGGAGAGAGGAATCACTTTCCAAGTTGGCTGCTCTTGAGTCACAAACAGAGAATATTGCTTGGGTTTGCCGAACAAGAAATAGGAAATTCGATCACGAATTCCCGCCACATTATCATTGGTGACAATGAATATACCGTTATCTTGTAAATGGTTGTGGCACTGGGTAAAAAACTGAAGCGTATTATCAAACTCCATGACACCGCTGATAGAGAAAATGAAATCGAATGGGGTGTCCGGGAAGACAGTGAAGAGATGGTTGGCATCAATTAGGCTGAACTGCTCTTGTGCTAAATTGTCCGGTTTTCGTAAGTCACAGCCTCGAAGAAGGGATTTGGGGAAATATAGCTGTAACGACGCAATGAAACTACCTTCTCCGCAAGGAATGTCCAACATTGTTTTGCCATCGACGGTATCCCCTAAGTGAAGTACATACTCAATGATAGCTTGATGCACTCCCCGAGACGTATTCCCTCGTGGAATATCTTGGAATCTTGAATCCTTAGTCATGAAAAGATGCAGCAGATACTCGTGTAGGGGAATCCAGAAGATATGCTTGGTGAGCGGAACACACGATAACCGAATGAAGATCACTCTAGGAAGCTGTTGGAGCCCTGTCAATGTTCCTTTCAGGTAAGGAAGTGATGAAAGGGGTCAGGTTTGGCTACAGTATGTTTTGAAAATCTCCGGGCTGGTAGGAGATTTAGTTGTTGTGATTTTCTCGCGATGTACCTAATCGGACAATGAAGTAGTAGAGTCCAGCAAAGGTGACGAGGGGAAGAAACAGAAGCCAAAGCTTTCGCAGATTGGGATCGCCAAAGACAAAACCGAGGGATGTGATGGCTGAAGTGATGACCATATAGGAAAACAAACGACTCCGTATCAGACCCGGAACAAGCCTATGGGCTAAAAGATATCCCAGAATAGGATAGGCCCCATGGAAAAGGAATTGTCCTGATTGAAAGACGGCTGGTTTGTTCCAGGGAGAATTTCCGACCAGAAACCATTCGATCAAGAGACCTGCCATCCCTCCGATGGCGATCCCGATCACCCAGAGGTATCGCTTCTCTTTGAACATCCCGAAGACTTGATGTAGTCCACAAAGATACAGAAAGTATATGGGGATGGAGATGAAAAAACCTTTGGGGTGATATTTCACCCCAAATTTATAGAAAAATTCCACCCACAGGGCGAAGAGTTCCGCAA
>QIMB01000451.1 GCA_003233615.1 Nitrospirota bacterium | reverse complement strand
AAGACAACGCGAAAATCATTCAGGATATTCTGCAAGGCGTTCGTGGCCCTAAACGTGACATTGTCTTAATGAATGCCGCTCCCGCTTTTGTCGCATGCAACAAAGCCACATCACTACAAGAGGCATGCGAAGAAGCTGGACGCGTCCTGGATAGTGGCGCTCCGTTTGAAAAGCTTGAGAAGCTTATTTCGTATACCAACGCGTTGTCGGCATGATTCTTACAAGAATTTTAGAACACAAAAAGGCAGAATTGCGCCGGAAACAAAGCCGGGGCTATCTGTCGACGATGAAAACGCGGATAACCGACAAAGCTGCTCCGCTGGGATTTATCAATGCGATCAAATCCGGCCATTCGTCTTCGACCCCCGCGTTAATTGCAGAAATCAAAAAGGCCTCTCCAAGCCAAGGCCTGATGCGTGCGGAATTCAAAGACCACTTTGAGCCTGTAGAAATTGCCACACAATATCGTGATGCGGGAGCTCATGCGCTTTCCGTGCTCACGGATCAGGAATTCTTTCAAGGCAGCTTGGACTTCTTGGCATCAGTCAAGGATGCTGTCGACCTCCCCGTCCTGAATAAAGAATTCATGGTGGGCGAGATTCAGTTTTATGAAGCACGAGCGTATGGTGCCGATTGCGTCTTATTAATTGTGGCAGGCTTGGATCGTATTCAATTGGAGGATTTTTTTGTTCTTGCCACTGAACTCCACCTCGATGTGTTGATCGAAACCCACAACGAACGAGAACTGGATGTCGTCTTGGAACGAATTCCAAATGCCACGTTGATCGGCATAAACAATCGTGACCTCAAAACCTTTGCCACCGATCTAGGGATCACGGAACGTTTAGCAAAACGCATACCCTCCGACAAACTCATCGTCAGTGAGAGCGGAATTCATACGCGAGATGATGTTGTGAAGATCTTTGAAGCTGGAGCACAGGCAATGCTCATTGGCGAATCCCTTCTTCGGGCAAATTCTATTGAAGAAAAAATCAAAGAATTATTGCCTACAGAAACCGCACCCAGCGAAGAACCCAGTGAAGTGCGCTGGGTGTAAACGATTTGCAGGTATGTAGGTGGATAGGCTGAAGGAGTTGAGTCAATCATGAGCATCATGCAGCACATCGAATATGATGAGTGCTAGCCTTCAGCCTAAACACCTTGGACGTTACAAAGAATTTCTATAACTATTTCAGTACCTTATTGTCATTCTGAGTGCAACGAAGAATCTGTGCCCAACCCGCCGCATTCATTGTTGAGCGAGATGCTTCGCTTTCATCTCAGCATGACAATCTTTGGGGGCAATATTCATGGAGCGCACGGAAGGATGTTGAATAGTCTTGATATGGGCAAATTGGGCTTAACGTGCTGAATAGTTATGATATCTTAACCCTCTTCAGTGTCATTCAGGGAAGTATTCACCCATGCCCATCAAAATTAAAATATGCGGCATAACCAATCTGGAAGATGCTGAAGCAGCTGTAGCAGCAGGAGCAGATGCATTGGGCTTCGTGTTTTATGCTCAAAGTCCACGTTATATCGAACCCGCTGTTGCGAAACGTATTATTGCGCAACTCCCACCATTTGTCCTGTCCATTGGTGTCTTTGTGAATCATGATCAAGAGACCATCAGAAATCTGGTTGATGAATGTGGCTTAGCATTCGCGCAACTGCATGGCGATGAGACTCCTACATTTTGTGAATCCTTAGGCCGACCCGTGCTACGTGCGCTTCGCCTACATGATCGGGGAAGTTTATTAGCGCTTGCTGAATATAAAGGGCGCGTGGGAGTCAGAGGGTTTGTCGTTGATGCCTATTCAAGTGACGCCTATGGAGGAACGGGCCAAACGGTCGATTGGTCTTTAGCCCGCGAAGTCGCACAAGCTGCGCCAATTCTCCTTGCAGGAGGATTAACGCCTGGCAATGTACAAGATGCCATTCAACACGTACATCCGTATGGGGTTGATATCAGTAGCGGTGTTGAAGAACGACCAGGGAAGAAAGACCACGAAAAGGTTCGCGCGTTTACCCACGCTGTTCGCCTTGAGTGTTAGCCACCTCGTCGCTATACTCTCCTCTTTTTACATTGTCGTATTTCAATTTCAATGAAAGCTTACCCTGATAAAAATGGTCGATTTGGTCAATTCGGGGGCATGTACGTACCCGAAACCTTGATGCCAGCCATTCAGGAACTAGACCAGTCTTATCAAAAAATTAAACGCGACAAAGCGTTTCAACAAGAGCTTCAACGTTGTCTCAAGAATTTTGTGGGTCGCCCTACTCCACTCTATTTTGCCGAACGTCTCACCAAGACACTCGGTGGGGCAAAAATTTATCTTAAACGAGAAGATCTCTGTCATACGGGCGCACATAAAATCAATAATACGGTTGCTCAGGCCTTACTCACCTGCCGCATGAAAAAGAAACGCGTCATTGCGGAAACCGGGGCAGGACAGCATGGCGTTGCTGTCGCAACCGTCGCCGCCATGTTCGGGTTGGAGGCAGAAATTTATATGGGTACGGAAGATATGGAACGCCAAGCGCTCAATGTGTTTCGTATGCGGTTATTAGGCTCAACAGTGACAGGCGTCAATGCTGGAAGCCGCACCTTAAAAGATGCGATCAACGAAGCCATGCGCGATTGGACGACCAATGTGGCCACCACCCATTATCTTCTAGGATCGGTGTTGGGTCCCCACCCCTATCCCATGATGATTCGAGATTTCCAATCAGTAATCGGGCGGGAAGCTCGCAAACAAATCCTGTCTGTCGCAGGACGGCTCCCCCATTGTCTCGTGGCCTGTGTGGGCGGGGGAAGCAATAGCATGGGATTGTTTTATCCATTCATCAAAGACACGAACGTGAAGATGGTTGGTGTCGAAGCTGGCGGACATGGCATAAAAAGCGGGAAACATGCTGCACGTTTTTCTGGTGGGAAACCAGGTGTTCTACATGGCACCATGACCTATCTGCTCCAAGATAGCGATGGCCAGGTCAATCTCACGCATTCCGTCTCGGCAGGCTTAGATTATCCAGCGGTTGGCCCGGAACATAGCTTCTATCATGACATGGGACGCATTCACTATACGTCCGTGACCGATAAAGAAGCCCTCGCGGCATTTGACGTGTTATCTCAGGAAGAAGGCATTATTCCAGCACTGGAAAGTGCACATGCCGTCGCTGAAGTCGTCAGACTTGCTCCGACGATGAAGAAAAATCAGATTCTCCTCATGAATCTTTCAGGGCGTGGAGACAAAGACGTTCAACAAGTCGCGAACATGCGCAACATCCCTCTCTGATGTTTTTCCTCCCGTTTGTAAGGGGAGGACGAAAGTGGGGTAGAATCGCCAAATGTATCGATCAGCTATGCATAAGGTAACAGTGGTCAATCGCATCCAACAAACATTTGACAACTTAAAAGCCAAGGGGGAAAAGGCACTCATCCCCTATATCATGGCGGGCGATCCATCACTCGCTATGACTGAATCACTCGTGCTGACGTTGGCTGAAGGTGGAGCAGACCTCATTGAATTGGGGGTGCCATTTTCGGACCCCATTGCCGACGGTCCGGTCATTCAACAAGCAGCGGAACGTGCCCTCCAATCAGGAACGACCCTAAAAAAAATTCTCTCGACAGTCCGGTCGCTTCGAATCAAAACTCAGGTTCCTCTCATCTTCATGGCCTATTACAACACGATCCTAGCCATGGGATTAATGGGTTTCTGTAAAGAAGCAATTTCAGCAGGGGTCGACGGGTTAATCATTCCAGATTTACCCCCGGAAGAATCAGATGAACTGTATAAAGCGACAATGGCAGCTGGCGGTCCAGTTATCATATTCCTCTTAGCTCCCACCAGCACGTCTCAGCGACGGAAAGAAGTCATCAAACGGACTCATGGATTTATTTACTATGTCTCGTTAACCGGCATTACCGGGTCTCAACTCACCGATTTAACCCAAGTCAAAAAAAATGTGCAGGCCATTCAAAAAATGGCCAAGAAACCAGTCGCGGTAGGATTTGGCATTTCATCACCCGAGCAAGCCCACGACGTCGCCCAATTTGCAGATGGCGTTATCATCGGCAGCGCCCTTGTCCGCAATATTTTCGAACATCATCAAGATCCCGCCTTCCTCTCCAATCTTAAAGTGACGACCCGCAAGCTCAAAACCGCTCTTGCTTCAAAGAACTAACATTGTATCTCTGGGTAAACTAAAAAGGACTTAGGGTACAGGCTTTCGTGATCTAACTGCCGCCTTTAGGTTCAACTGTCTTTTTTACGTTGAAAGGCCTACTCGACGGAGGAAGTCATTTGTGAACACGGCTCGGACTTCAGGAGTTAAGAGTTTTTCACGGCTTTTGATCCATTGGGTTCGCTTGACGCGATACATCGTTTTGATCCGCTTGGCATTTAAATGATCATTAAACTTTCCCCAATGCATCGTAAAGGGAATACCCGCTTGTTCAACCAATTCCCAGACCAAATTGGCGTATTCCTGCATGTTCTGAGTGTTCAAGCCATCCAGTTCGATGACACAGGTTGGTGAATATTTGGTAAACCCGAGCGTGGCCTTCGTTCCCTTCACAAATCGCAGAGTGATAAGAACAGGCATGACCGTGTCAAAGTCTTCATAAGTTCGTAGGGCAATATCGATGACGTCTAACGCTCTGGATGGAGACAGGCCAATCCCTGAGGCAAAGACCTTGCCTTGAGTTTTTTCATCACGAAAGATTTCTTGAAACGTCCCAGTAAATTCATACTGAAACATT
>QIMB01000102.1 GCA_003233615.1 Nitrospirota bacterium | reverse complement strand
CCACAGCACTCTATGCCTCCCATTTCCCTGCCTTTCTCGCGTTTGCGCTCCCTGCTCCCACACCGTTAACCCTCTTATTTTTTTCCAGAGGCGACTCGCTGCATATCGGCATGGGTGTCATGGGACTGCTCTTTGTCGTCATCATGACCATGACGGCCAGACGCAACAACACGATGATCCTGAAATCCTTGAGTCTCGATCAGGAAAACTCGATATTAATCCAGAATGTCACCCAAGCCCGTGACCGCGCACAGACTCTGAACGATTCTCTTAGCCAAGAAGTTTCCCATCGAGCCAGAATAGAAGAGAAATTGCGGAAGCACCAAGAGAACCTTGAGACGGTGATCAAAGCCCGGACGGCAGCCCTGCAAACATCTGAAGCCCGGTATCGATTTGTCACCGAAAATATTTCTGATGTTATTTGGCTGATGGAAATAGATGGCAGTCGTTTTTCTTATGTCAGCCCTTCGATTAAGGAGTTGCGTGGATATTCAGCTGATGAAGCAATGGCCATGTCGTTAGAGGAATCCTTGACCCCATCCTCATTTGAAAAAGCTCAAAAAGTCATGCGCCAGGAGCTCGATCGCCTAGCACAACAACCCGGCAACCTGAATTCATCTGTCTTATTAGAACTCGAACATCGATGTAAAGATGGAAGCACGGTCTGGGCTGAAGTACGAGCCAGATTGTTAGTAGACAAAGAAGGACGTCCCCTGAGCTTCACTGGCGTCACTCGAGATGTCACTGAACGACGAAAAATTGAGGAGGAAAAGCAACAACTTGTCACGCAACTATTACGATCTCAAAAAATGGATGCCATAGGCACTCTCGCCGGAGGAATCGCACATGATTTCAACAATCTCCTTACAAGTATTTTAGGGAACATTACGTTAGCTCATCACATCATGAAATTGCCTCCCCTTGGAGAAACGTATCTCACGCGCGCCGAACAAGCCACCTGTCGCGCGAAAGAATTGACACAACAACTACTAGCCTTTGCTAAAGGCGGAGATCCAATAAAACACCTAATTTCTTTTAGGGACTTGCTTGTTGAATCGTCGGGGTTTGCCCTGTCGGGATCATCAGTCCTCTGTGAACGACACCTTCCAATGAATTTGTGGCCAATCGAGGCAGATCCTGGACAGGTGAGTCAACTCATTCACAACATCATCATCAACGCCGTGCAAGCTATGCCAAATGGGGGTACGCTTGTCATACAAGGAGAAAATAAGTGGATAAAAAAATCTCCAGGCCCCTCTATCTCACTACCACCTGGTCCTTATGTTCACGTCACTTTGTCCGACGAGGGCATCGGCATTGCCAAAGAACAACTTGATAAAATTTTCGATCCGTACTTTTCTACCAAGCCGGAAGGGCAAGGACTTGGTCTTGCTTCGACCTATGCCATTATACAAAAACATGGCGGGCATATTTCTGTCGAATCAACAATGAATGTAGGCACGAAGTTTTCGTTGTATTTCCCGGCCTGTGCGAGCGGGGCCAAACCCGTCAAGCTTGGGACGCTTCCACTCCAACATGGACGAGGCACAATTCTCCTCATGGATGATGAAGAACCAATTCGCCTCGTCGCGAAGGAAATGCTTTCTCACTGTGGATATCGTTGCGTGTTGGCCAAAGATGGCAATGAAACAATAACCCTCTTTCAACAGGCCCTGGATATACACAGCCCCTTTTCTGCTGTCATTCTGGACTTGACTGTCCCGGGAAGCTTGGGTGGGAAAGACACCATCCTCCGCCTGCGAGAATTGGATCCTCACGTCATTGCATTCGTTTCTAGCGGTTATTCGAATGATCCCATCATGGCTAATTTTCAGACGTACGGATTTCAGGGAGTCATTCCCAAACCCTACTCGCTCATAGGGCTTAGCACTATCTTGCACCAACATCTCAGCATCATTCCTTCGCGATCCCTTACACCTTCCCTGCTCAATCTTGAAACATCAGATTGATCTGATTCAGATCCTCCCTCAACCGACACGTTCCCAGAATCTTTTCCCTAAGACAGTATAGGAGCTCTATGATTATTCACACTCCCAATACACAATTCAAAAACACTCTGAAGACTCTTATTCAGGGAAGCCTAGAGGCCGCTGACCCGGGTACAGCCATGAAACAGTTGATCATCCGGAAAGATCAAACACTTCGCGTCAACTCGATTCACTATGACCTCGCAAAATTCCACCGGATCGTCTGTGTCGGAGCTGGGAAAGCATCAGGGCACATGGCACGAATACTCGAACAAATATTGGGCGAATATTTAGAAGGTGGATTAGTGATTGTCAAAGATGGGTATGTGACGTCCACGAAAAAAGTTTCCGTTGTCGAAGCCAGTCATCCTTTGCCTGATAGTCGAGGCGTCCGCGCAACGAAATATATTCTCTCAATCGTCGAATCACTCACCAAACAGGACCTGCTGATTGTTGTACTATCAGGGGGTGCATCCAGCCTTCTCTGTGCTCCCGCGCCTGGCCTTACGCTTACGGACAAACACAAGACGACCAAGTGGCTCTTACGATCCGGGGCAACCATTCACGAAATAAACACCGTGCGGAAGCATCTCTCTGCTATGAAAGGAGGCCAACTGGCCACAAAAACGAAGGCCAAAATTCTTACCCTCATCATTTCTGATGTCATAGGCGATGACTTGGCCACGATCGGCTCAGGCCCAACCGTGCCAGATCCCACCACCTTTCAGGAAGCCAAGATGATTCTGCAGCACTATCAGATCTGGAACAGGGTTTCGGAAAATGTTCGGATGCACCTTGAACACGGCATCCATGGGCATCTCCCCGAAACCTGGAAAAGTCGACGTCGCCATTCTCCGCGCAATCGATCCGTTATTCTGGTTAATAATCAAACAGCTCTTGATGGGATAACCAAGGCCGTTACACGATTAGAACTTCGTCCATATATTCTCAATGCTCCGATGCAGGGTGAAGCCAAAGACCTGGGCTCAATTCTTGGTTCTATGGCCAAAGATATTCGTGAACACGGTAATCCCATCGGTCCACCAGCATGTCTGATTGCCGGAGGCGAACCTACCGTGACAGTCACGGGAAAAGGGAAAGGCGGCAGAGCGCAGGAATGCGTGTTAGCAGCCGCTCAAGAACTGGCTGGACTCTCCAAGGTGTTTGTGGCAGGGTTTGGAACCGACGGCACGGATGGCCCGACCGATGTCGCTGGCGCACTGGTTGACGGATTGACCGTCGAACACGCTACTAAAAAGAACATCGATATCTCTAGATTTCTCAACAACAATGATAGTTACAATTTTTTCAACAAAGTCGGAGGCCACATCATCACTGGGCCCACGAGAACCAACGTCAACGATATCTATCTCGTGTTCGTACTGTAGCAATGATCTTCCGGTCCTCATAAAATTATAAAGGGATTTCTTTGTAAGCCACGGTCGCGCCCTACGGGACGCAGCAACAATAACTAGAGGAGGTAGTAGATTTTGAACGACGCACAAAAAATGGTCCAGGAATTTCATGCACAATTTGATATCCATATTGCCGCAACACCGTCGGTTCCTGATGAAGCCACTCAGACTCTCCGGAATCGGCTCATTCAAGAAGAATTCGAGGAATTTCAAGAAGCGATGCACAGCAACGACTGACTTGCCTGCCATTGCCAAGGAATTAGCCGATGTGTTGTACGTCGTGTATGGCACAGCCGTTTCGCTAGGCATTGATATGGAGCCAGTCTTCAAGGAAGTCCATCGTTCCAACATGAGCAAAGTCGGCGGCTACAAACGCGAAGACGGCAAATGGGTCAAACCCTCAACCTACTCCCCCGCATCCCTTGATAAAATCTTAGAAGCCCAATCTGTTTCTCCATAACGTTTTTACTAGAAAGGAGAAAATGGATAAGAAACCTCAGCAAATTCTTTCTACAAGAGAAAGGATCAGAAGGTATAAAGAAATAGAAACACTCCAAATGAAACGCACCTTGGCGTCCAATCCAGCTCAGCACCTCCCCTGGCTGGAAGAAGCGCTGGAATTTTCGTATCGTGCAGGAACACTCAAACCCCGAAGATGCTTGGATGAATAGGGTTTGAAATGGGTCAAACCCACAACTATCCATCCGAGGTGTGTGACGAGACTATATTTCCAAAATCTTATGTACAAGGACGGGCTTGAAATCAGCTCTAAATGCATTTCTGGTATCAGCCACCCAACGTGGATATCTAAGATCGTTCATTCAACTAGTTTCTTAACCGAATAAGCTAAGATCGGATGTTCAGAAAATCCTATTCTGATCTTCAGGAAAATCTTGCCGAAGCCTGCCAATGGGCTGGTGTTGAACGAGGACGTGCAAAAGCTTATCAAAAATATCTTGAACAACTTCATGCCAAGGATACCAAATCTCGAGAGGCACTACTTTGCACTGCGGATTTGATGGACGTCCTCGATGTCTGGGATACCTGGAAAATCCAGGAACAAAATTTCCCAGGTATCAGGAGTAGAATTCGCATAGCTCTTGAAAAAGGACCAATCCTACCAGAAGATGAAAATATTAAAATCTCAGATAATCAAGCCCGGAATGATTTATTTGTTTTCTTTTTGGCAGGAAAACTTATCCAAGCGGGAGTTCAAGTTCTATCTATTGATGGCATTTCGGGAAACAACAACCCGATAATTTGTCATGGAGATATTATTTGTAAATTTCAAAATGAAGAAATTCTTATTGAATGTAAACGCCCGCAGAAGAGCACAAGCATCCATTCCTGTGCAAAAAAAGCAAGAATACAAATCCAAAAATCTGGAAGAAAAGGTTGCATAGCTTTGGATTGCTCGAAAGCCATACGTCCCATGGGAACACTATTCGACTTTTCAAACGACAAAGAGGCTCATACGACACTTTTAGACCAATCTGAAGATGATATCGTTCCGAAAATAACCTCTCATTTAAAGCAAAATGTCGTAGGAGCCTTTTTGATGATTTCTGTACCTGGCATGAAAACGAATGAGGAGAGTACAATCCTTACCCCACATGGGAGTCCATTCAAGCGATACACACCTTTTAGAGTTTCGAGCATGGTGGTTGCTTCGAATGAACGAGCCGGAGAAAATCATCCTTTTGTGAAATGGGTTTATGATCGCCTCATATCATCTCAAGGCCATTCGGATTCATTGAACGCCCAAAGGAAACAAATATATAGGAGAGAACAACTAGAACCATCTTTTCTTTCTGGTTTCCATTTCTCTTAATGAGGGGCAGACTCCTAATAAACTCGAGAATCATTATTGACGATAGCTAAATTTCTCACAAATCTCCAAAAATTCACGATTTCTTGAGTGCTTTGACTAGAATATTATCGATGAGGTGAACGTTTCCTATCTGAATGGCTCCCATTAAGACCACTTCCCCTTTGACCTGCGAAAGTTGATCTAAGGATTTGGCATCGCACACTGCCAAATACTCTATTTTTATGCCAGGATATTTCTTTAGCACTTTCTGCATCCTGGATTGAATAGCCCACACGTTCGTGGCACCCTGTTTAATGGCTTGCACACCTTGTTGCAAGGCGGTAAACAAACTGGTGGCTTGTATGCGTTGATTGGCTGAAAGATAGCGATTGCGGGAACTGAGGGCGAGGCCGTCTGCTTCTCGAATGGTCGGACACCGCACAATTGTTGTATCAATGTTTAGATCTTGCACTAACTGCTTGATGACCAAGAGCTGTTGATAGTCTTTTTGGCCCAAATAGCATCTGTCCGGGCGAACCAGACATAATAATTTCGTGACAACGGTTGTGACGCCTTCAAAATGCGTGGGACGAGCTTCTCCTTCCCAACGCTGACTGAGCCGGTGTACCTTGACCAAAGTCTGAAAATCTTGGGGATAGAACTCTTGGCTTGATGGCCAGAAGAGCAGATCGACTCCGGCATCACGACATAATTGTTGGTCGCTTTTGACCGGTCTAGGATACCGACTCAGATCTTCCCCCGGTCCAAATTGCAGAGGATTCACAAAAATGCTGACAACGACCGTAGAGCAGTGCTTGCACGCGTGACGGATTAAGGAGAGATGCCCTTCATGCAAGGCACCCATCGTAGGCACGAACCCAATTTTGTGATTCTCGTGCTTGCGTCGCCAAGCCTGTAGCCCACGGATCGACTTGATGATATGCATGACGCTAAACGGATGGAGGTATGGAGCAAGCCGGAGGGGAAGGGTATGTTTCTCCGGGCGACATGGAGAGCTTGGTGACCTTACACGTGTCATCAAGCTTATCCAGCAACTCTTTTAGCGAATTGTGCAATGTGGGATGCATGTAGTCTGGATCTACTTCTACCAGGGGCTCCAGCACAAACCGCCGCAGATGTAGGCGCGGATGAGGGATAGTCAAACCTTTTTGATCAATGTGGTGCTGGCCATACAGCAGAATATCGATATCCATGGTTCTAGGCCCATGTCGATTGGTCTCATCTCGTCCTAGGCCCCGTTCCGTTTCTTGAAGAATATCCAACAGACGTGTGGGGCTCAGGGTCGTTTCCAATCGTACGACGCCATTGTAAAACCAATCACACCCAAGCCTCCCGTCTGGATCGACTGGTTCGGTTTCGTAGTACGATGATACCCCGGTGACTTGCGAAAGAGGAAGTAAATTCATCAATGCGATTGCCCGATCGCAAAGTTCTTGCCGATCACCCACATTCGAACCGAATCCAACAAAGATCGTTTCTTGCGTCATACAATTAGCTCTCAAGACTGCCTACCATCCCTCTCGGACATGTTCGAGCATATACGAAGAATGTGACAGATTTCATAAATATGAGAGATAGATTCCACTCATTTTTCAAAAATCCATTGGATTGTAATCAAGGAAGGGCAAACTGTCGAGACATGCTGCGGAATAGCTGTGGGGACATCCGTATATCGGATAGCCCCCACAAAGAGAGTTGATGAGACCTACCAAAAAAAAGATTTCACCCGAGTCTTTTCCTTCGTTTCGGTTACAGGCCGTTTTGCAAGGGTAGACGGTTGCGAAGACGGTATTTCCTCAAAGGCTTCATTGCGTTTGTCCGCAATTGCCGTGGAAAGACCCAAATACACTTTTCGCGCCGCATCAGACCACTTCGGGTTAAAGGGTGCCCCTCTGAACGCCGCGTCAGCAGCCTTTGTTTCATCATGCGTTAAAGATCGATTGTGTTGCGGCATCTCTCTCCTCCATGTACTGTATAATGAATTCGCAATAATTAGTGAACGAGGGGTCGTGGTTCTTTTTCTGCTTGAATTCGCTTACCGCAATTCAAGCATGCAAAGTACAATATACTCATCCCCACCTCTAAGTCCACGGCTCGCTCCATGACCATTGAACCCTGACATTTTTCACAAGTTTTCATGGTGTCCCCTCTGTAAGTGTTGATTCACCCTTTGCATGTGAGCAAATGATGTGCCTAACTCTCTGAGAGAAAATAACTCACCAAATTTTCCGTTAATATCACGCAACGGCTCACATTCAAGCCTTAGAGAGATCTGGAGAAAAACCAGCCAGGGAAATGGAAACAAACAAGACGTTAAGATCATCGATCGACAGGCCGCAAGCCTCGTACTTGGCCATCAGTGAAAGATGATGATCTTTACTGGAACGTAAGAAGGAGTTAGGTGAGGAAAGGTTGTTAAAAGACCCGACTATTCATAAGATAGGTAGGTTTTTATGATGGCGGCAGCCCTTATCAATGAGAGGCTGCATGCCTCAATACCTATTGAATTGAGAGAACGAAAGTGCTTATGTAATCCAGAGGGAAGACATGCAGAAGACATGTCTTAAAAATCGGTTAGAGAGAATTTCACATTGCAACATAATCAAATGTATTGTCCCGCGTCCTTGAGCCTTTTTTTCTAAGAAGAACACCGCAATTGGAGTAATAGTGAATGGAGCCTCTGATACTAGCCAAAGCACGATACTCGTGAAAAGTTCAACTA
>QIMB01000335.1 GCA_003233615.1 Nitrospirota bacterium | reverse complement strand
CGTGAAGCCGACGGGGTGATTTATACGCGTTGCGGACCGGAGATTAGCGTGGCTTCAACTAAAGCGTTTACGGGGCAAATCATTGCCTTGTATTTATTAGCGCTGCATGTTGGACGAGTTCGCGAAGTCTTGAGTCCGGAAGAAGGACGGTGGTGGCTCGATCAGTTCCTCATGCTTCCAGGCCATGTCGAGCATATATTAAAACAAGAAGACCGTATTGAAGCGATTGCTAGGCAGTATGCCCAAAAATCAAATTTTTTGTACTTAGGTCGTGGGATTAACTATCCCATTGCATTAGAAGGTGCTTTAAAACTGAAAGAAATTTCTTATATTCATGCTGAGGGCTACGCGGCAGGAGAAATGAAGCATGGTCCTATTGCCTTAATTGATAGCGACATGCCTGTGGTTGTACTGTCACCAAAAGATCGCGTGTATGAAAAATCAGTGAGTAATCTTATGGAAGTCAGGGCGAGAAGCGCCCCGGTCATTGCCTTTGTTTCAGAAGGGGATCATGCTTTGGATGAAGTCGCTGATCATGTGTTCGCTATTCCTGATGTGCATCCTCTTCTTACGCCCATCCTCTTTACTGTTGGCTTGCAACTTTTAGCGTATCATATAGCAGTCCAACGTGGTTTAGATGTCGATCGCCCAAGAAATCTAGCCAAAAGCGTGACGGTGGAATAATCTTGAACCTACGTTAAGCGATTTGTATGGATGAGATTTGTGCAGATCATCATGTACAATCGCTCAATTTAGGTTGAAGTGAATGGTTTTTCCTCCTTCTGCTTTTTCTACGGCTTGATGTAAAGATATTTTGACCGTCTCTTTCCCTCCCGCAAAGTAACATTATGATGAATACCATGATCGTGACAGGAGGCGCGGGGTTTATAGGCGCCAATTTTGTGCGTCTGGCCTTAGCCAAGACTGATGCATGTATCGTTGTGGTTGATAAATTGACGTATGCCGGTCATCAAGAAAATCTTGAAGGTCTCTGGCAGAATTCCCGACTACAGTTTGTGCAGGCGGACATTGCTGATGAAGCAGAAATGGTCAAAATTGTTGAGGCGAATCGTCCTCGATGGGTTGTCAACTTTGCGGCTGAATCGCATGTGGATCGTTCAATCGATGATCCCTATCCCTTTATCCATACCAATGTGACCGGGACCTTGGTGTTGCTTGATACGGTCCGGCGTTTTCTGAAACAGGCTGGAGTGAATCAGCAACAAAACTTTCGCTTTCTGCATGTCTCCACAGATGAAGTCTATGGAACGTTGAGCACAACTGGATTATTCACGGAAGAGACCCCCTATGCGCCCAATTCTCCGTATGCAGCGTCAAAGGCGGGTGCAGATCATTTAGTTCGGGCTTATTTTCATACCTATGGGATTCCAACAATTATCACGAATTGTTCGAACAATTATGGACCCTATCAATTTCCTGAGAAACTCATTCCCCTCATGGTGCTGAATGCTTTAGAAGGCAAACCGTTACCGATTTATGGGAACGGGCAGAATATTCGTGATTGGTTGTTTGTGGAAGATCATTGCGAGGGATTATTGCGAGTGCTTCAGGATGGTGTGCCAGGCGAAAAGTACAACGTAGGGGGAGAGTCTGAACATTCTAATGTGGACGTTGTGGAAGCCATTTGCCACATATTGGATGAACTCTTTCCTTGCGAGTCGAATCCTATTCTTGTTGAACGGGGAATACGTCAATATGCCGATCTCAAAACGTTTGTCACGGATCGTCCTGGCCATGATTTTCGATATGGAATCGATCCAACAAAAATCCAAACTCAGTTGGGATGGACAGCAGGGCATACCTTTGAGTCAGGTTTGCGACGAACAATTCAATGGTATGTGGACAATCGGCAATGGTGTGACATGGTCACCCAAAAATCATACCAAGGCGAGCGCCTTGGATTACCAAATGCCAAAATCTATTAACTGTTATGGTCCTGTGGAATTTCTAATCAGATTGGCTCTGAATACGGAGATCATCTCATGGGTGGATTGAAAGGTATTATTTTAGCCGGTGGGTCTGGAACTCGACTATACCCTCTGACGCATGCAGTGAGTAAACAACTTCTGCCTGTTTTTGATAAACCGATGATCTACTATCCTTTGTCAACGCTCATGCTGGCTGGCATCCAAGATATTTTGGTTATTACAACTCCACATGAACAAGATGGATTTGTACGGTTGCTTGGGGATGGCAGTCATCTGGGGATACACATTGAATACAAGATTCAACCGAGGCCGGAAGGGATTGCCCAGGCCTTTGTCATCGGGCAGGAGTTTATTGCTCAGGATCGAGTGGCTCTTATTCTTGGGGATAATATTTTTTATGGGCATGGTTTGTCAGGATACTTGCAAGAGGCCGCTGCTCAGGTTGAGGGTGCTCAGGTGTTTGCCTATCAAGTTCGGGATCCTGAACGCTATGGTGTGGTGACATTTAATGACCATGGACAGGCGACGAGTTTGGAAGAAAAGCCTGCTCATCCCAAATCGGTTTTTGCGATTACAGGACTCTATTTCTACGACAATCGAGTCGTATCGATTGCTGATTCTCTCAAGCCCTCGGCCAGGGGTGAGTTAGAAATCACCGATGTGAACACAATCTATTTAGAAACCAGTTCATTGCATGTTCAAGTGCTGAGTCGAGGGATTGCATGGTTGGATACGGGAACCCATGAATCCCTCATGCAAGCGGCACACTATATTCAGGTGTTACAAGAGCGCCAAGGTTTAATGGTGGCGTGCCCAGAAGAGATTGCCTTCACCATGGGCTATATACAAGCCGATGAGGTGGTGGAATTGGCAACAGGAATGAAGAGCAACAGCTATGGCCAGTATTTGCTTGATTTAGTGAATAATTCGTCCCATGAATTCCCCCTATGAATATTTCACACACTACGTTACCAGGTGTTTTCATTATTGAACCGGATGTCTATCGTGATGAGCGTGGATGGTTTTTGGAAACGTACCAGGCTGATAAGTATCATGATGGTGGTATGTTTTTATCATTTGTGCAGGATAATTGTTCCTCATCGGTTCGTGGGACGCTCCGAGGGCTACATGCCCAACTGTCACGACCACAAGGTAAATTAGTGCGTGTAACCAGAGGTGAAATTTTTGATGTCGCCATAGATATTCGGCGTGGTTCCCCAACATTTGCATCTTGGGAAAGTGTGATGTTGACAGCAGATAATTTCAAACAGATGTATATTCCTCCTGGTTTTGCCCATGGGTTTTGTGTGCTGTCAGACATTGCGGAGGTGGAGTACAAATGTACAGATGTGTATGTACCAGGAGATGAGATCACGATTGCCTGGAATGATGCACAAATTGGCATTCACTGGCCCAATGATTCGCCCATTCTGTCTCCAAAAGACGTCGCAGGCCAAACATTACAAATCTTGTGGGATAGGCTTCCAGACTATCAGATATGAGATTTCCTAAATTGCTCATTACGGGTGCGCAAGGACAATTAGGTCAGGCGCTACAAGCGCAGTTTGTCGATCATGCGGTCATTGCTTGGGATATTCAAGATCTAGATATCAGTCATCGTGAACATGTTCGAAAGGCTTTGAATCAGTTACGGCCTGATGTCGTGATCAATGCTGCAGCATTTACCCAGGTTGATCAAGCGGAAACCAATCAAGAGTCGGCGTACCGTGGGAATGCCTTGGGGCCAAGGAATCTTGCATTGGCAACACAAGAAATGGATATTCCGCTCGTGCATTTCTCGACGGACTATGTTTTTGATGGTCAGCACTCTCGTCCGTATCATGAGTTTGATCGCCCCAACCCTCTTTCGGTCTATGGCCAAAGTAAATTGGCCGGGGAAGAACAAGTGAAGAATGGGAACCCTCGCCATTTCATTATTCGAACCTCGTGGCTCTATCATATCATTGGAAATTCCTCAGACGATGTTGCGTTTGGCCAATCAAGGATCGGTTCGGGTAGTGAACGATCAATTTGGATCTCCAACGTTTGCTCCACATTTAGCGCAGGCAGTATCTCAGCTACTCGAAACCGATGCATTCGGAACTTACCATCTGGCAGGGGACGGAGGAACCAGTTGGTATGACTTCACCAAAATCCTCTACGAGGCTCATGATATCCGTGCAACTGTGTTGCCTATTACGACGGCAGAGTATCCTTTGCCGGCACCACGCCCTGTCTATGCCGTGTTGACATCTCTGCAAGATCCGCTCATTACCTTGCCGCCATGGGAAGATGGCGTTCGTGATTTTTCTGCACAATGGAAAGAGCCTCATTGATAACTCGCCCCAATCTTTTCCTGAACATGAAACGGACATTGTCATAACTCATGACACATATCGAAGCGATTGTCTTAGCGATCATTCAAGGCCTGACCGAATTTCTTCCGGTCTCCTCGTCAGGCCATCTGGTGATGGCGCAACATTGGTTCGGGCAATTCAGTGAGGAAAATTTGCTCTATGATGTCATGCTGCATATGGCGACCGTCACCGCCATCTTGCTGTATTTTCGACAAGATCTTCTCACGCTGGGAAAAGGATATGTGGGGTGGCCGACTGAACCGGGAAGTATGTTTCAAGGATGTGAACAGCAGACAATTCATAATGTGTTAATCGCGTCGGTGCCTACAGCAATTATCGGTTTGGGTGTGAAATCTATTGGATTTGCAACATTGGCCACGCCATGGCTTGTGGCTGTCATGTTTCTCGTCACCGGAGTGATTTTATGGGGGACTCGAGGTGGAACCGCTGCTCGCACCGCGAAAGAAATGAGGCCATGGGATGCGCTCGTGATTGGACTTATTCAGGGCGTCGCGGTGCTTCCAGGTATTTCTCGCTCAGGGTCGACCATTGCGGGAGGTATATTTCTGGGATTGGATCGAGAGTTGGCGGCGCGCTTTTCCTTGTTGATTTCCATGCCAGCAATTGTCGGTGCCACACTTTTGGAAGTGATGAAAGTTTGGGGACAACCCCATGAAGCACTTGGTACCTATATGTTAGGGATGGGTGTGGCGGCGCTGGTGGGCTATTGGTCAATTGGGGTGATTTTACGGTTAGTCCGTCACAATCATTTCTATTTATTTTCCTATTATCTCTGGCCACTGGGAATTGGGATCCTCTTGTGGGGAGCCTTCAAACCTTGATAGTGAAGCTTTCGATACCGGGAATGTTGAAAAAATCCGCCAACGGCGTTCTCGCCCTTTTGCCGTTCTCACGTACTGAGCGTACGCTCCGCGCGTCAAAAAGGCTGCGGCCTTGCTGGACGAACTTTTTTGATCATTCCCTTGGCTGTTGACGTCCATCGCTCCTCGGGTAATTACAGGCTTTGCGAGTGATACTATTCAACAGCCCCATACCCTATTTCGTGTATTTCTCATACTGACATTTCTTCTTCTGCTTTGCTGTATGCATCCAATGAAGGGCTGCAACAGGGATGGAGTGCTTCATTCCATTTTGTAAAATCTTATCATAGTGAGTGCTCCCAGCCTATCGAGTATTGTCTTGCTGCGTGGAGTGCAATACCCAGGTGAAGTTGGCCGTATGCAATGTTAGGAGCCTGTCGGACTGAGGAAGAATCTGCTGCAAGAGTGTCGAAGCAGTCCATATTTCACTGATTTCTTGGGCCATAGTCCCACTATGGGCCAGCGAAATCGTCAAAATCTGACCTCGCTCAGCCACTTTTTCGCTCTCGATTCCCTAATCACGACAGACTCCTAGAGAATGGATCATGCCATGAATGAATCATCTCCGCTTTCAAATGTGTCATCGGATTCTGAGCGGGAAATTCAGGAAGAACGCCAATATTCTGGAATTCTGACAGCTCTATGTTTCATGGTCTGTCTATGTGGGTTTGGGCTATTTTTGTGGAATATGACCTTTTCTGATGTGTTTCGTGAATCGGCAACGGTGAACCGTGATTTGGAGCGACTTGCCAGTCGCATACTGGGTTTCGAATCTCGACTTTTTGATCTCTCGTCTTTTGAACAAGCCATGTTTCATCTATGGGGAGAAGATGGCGACACTCAAGAGCAGGTACGCCAGTGGTATGCGGAATTGCCTCGAGAACGGCGCAGTCCCTTGGATGAATTGTATGCGGGCATATTAGATGGCGAGGAAGAATTGAGAACAACCCTTAGAGAATCGATGAATGTGTGGAATTCAGGAATGCCTCCGACGTCTGAATTTCGACGGATCCTCGGTGTGGTCTACTTGGATGAAAATAACGTACATGGTGATTATGACATGTTACAAGCGCGTTTGGCTGAAGAGGTTCCAGGCAATTGGTTTTATTTTCAATTGGCTGGACGTTTAGCCAGCCAATCTGGTGATCACGCCTTACGAGAGCATCTCCATCACCAATTCCAACAACTGACCGATTCTGAATTATGGAAGTGGCGGACGCTGGTCATTGTGGAATGTACAGTAGGAGGAATAGGTTTCTTGTATTTAGTGTATATGTTCATGATGTGGTTCAAACGGAGGGCAGTTCAGAGCGTCGACATGTTCAACCAACGGATATCTCCGTGGACATTCCAGGAAGGGATAGCTGTGTTAGTTCGGGGAGGTGCCTTGTCGATTGTCTTCATTGTTCTCGTCGCTGTGGTACCGCTCGGCGTGAATATTTTAGAGGACTATGGATCTCTTCTGTTATACCTCCCCACGGTGGGGCTTGCATTGGTGTTGCTTCGACGGTCAACACATCAGTCTTTTTTAGAGGTGTTAGGTTGTCATGATGTGTCTCAACGCCTCATATCTTTCTTTCCAATTATCATGAGTGTCATTGCTTTAGGGATCATGGGTGACTGGCTGATTATGCTTGGGGGCGACACGCTTGCCATCTCGACCCATTGGACGGAATGGTTTCTTCCACAATTAGTCTGGGGCAGCCAGGTGGAGTTGTTGAAAACAACTATTGAGGTCGTTGTTCTCGCTCCGATTTTTGAAGAAATAATTTTTAGGGGAATTGTGTATTCGACCTTACGAACGAAATTTGGTTTTCCTGTCTCCATGATCGTGAGTGCAGGGATCTTTGCCGTGGCTCACGGGTATGGTGTGGTTGCATTTCTATCGGTGTTCTGGAGTGGAATGTTGTGGGCATGGATGTACGAACGGACGGGAAGCGTGGTCCCGGGCATCTGTGTCCACGCGGTCAATAATGCGTTGGTCGTGTCTTTTCTTGTGGCGTTATTCAGGTAATGAAAAGGGAGAAGTGCCAAGCAAGCAATCCAGGATACGAATGGAAATACTTCACTTCTCTTCCCTCTCGCTTTGATCTTCTTCACGCCTCACGCTGTTTCGATTTGAATGCGTGGTACAGATCGGGGAAACGAAACGTATAGTTTAACTCTGTGCGGAGCTTGTGAATCGATACCTGTTTGCCTACATGGTGTGGCTGGGTGAAAGGAGGTATGCTGATTTGCCATTTAGATGAAGCCACTGAGCAAATATCAGCCCAGGTTCGTGGGTGGCCATCACTCGCTAAATAGGTGGTTCCATCGGAAGCCTGTTCAAGAGCGTGCAGACAGATAGCCGCGGCATCTTCCACGTGTACAAGGTTTACCCATTGCGTTGTGTTCTGAATTTTGCCTTTTCTTATCCAATCAAAAACATGACGTCCAGGTCCGTAGAGGCCTGCAAATCGAACAATCACGGCTCCATACGTGGACCGAAGATATTCTTCTGTCTGGACACGCGGCAAGCGTGTGTGTAGAGGAGTGCTCTCGGTAATGGGGACTTCGTTTGGTATATAGGCGGATGTACTTCCTGTGACAAGCAGACGACCGGCTTGTCTGGTGCGGAGCATCAAAAATTTTCTGACGAGATTCAAGGGGACAGCCGGGAAACACCAAAGGAGATGGGCAGGGTCGGGTATATTCGACCACGTTTCTGGCTGAGTGAGGTCAAATTGTAAGCGATGTTCTGTAGGAACAGTTGGCAAGTGGATTTGAGGTTGGCGACTGGTGGCGAAGACCTGCCATCCAGTTTCTATCGCTTGCTGATACAATCGAAGGCCTGTGTAGCCTGCTCCGACAATCACCAAAGGATATTGTTGAAGTGACGCAAGATGTGTGAAAGAAAGGGCCAAGACGAGTCAGAGTAGGTCGGAGGATTTGAAAAAACAGTGTCTGTTCTCAATCATTCCTGTTGATCTGCAAGATAATGTTGCGCGTATCGGGAATAATTTGACGCAGATTCTTTGATCCAAGAAATTTCGTCATCAGTGAGCGTGCGTTTCACTTTGGCAGGTGAACCGATCACCAGGCTTTTGGATGGAACCTGTGTGTGTTCCGTGACTAAGCTGCCAGCGCCGATGATACAGTCTTCTTCCACCACAGCTCCGTCCATGATAATCGCTCCCATGCCGACGAGGACGCGACTACGAATGGTACATCCATGCAAGATGACAC
>QIMB01000387.1 GCA_003233615.1 Nitrospirota bacterium | reverse complement strand
CATATTCAACAACGGCAACAACGCCGACCGTTTCACTGGATAGCGAGAAAGAATATCCTCAACTTCTTCTTTGAATCGCGCTAATAACATGAATGGTCTCGGGCACACACCTACTGAAGTATGCAGATTGTAATCTTTTCCTTTTTCACGTACTTCTCACTTTTCATTTCTTGCTTTTCACATCCCTGCTATCGATCACATTCTCCCATCACAATATCGTATGTCCCGAAAATTGTGACAATATCAGAAATCAAATACCCGCGCGCCATATGATCAAACGCCCCCATATGGATAAAAGAAGGGGATCGTATTTTTAACCGATACGGCCGTGAACTGCCGTCGCTGATGATGAAAAATCCCAGTTCACCCTTTGGCACTTCGGTTCCACAATAGGTTTCGCCTTTTGGCGGCTTAAAGCCCTGAGTAAAAATAATGAAATGATGTATCAAGCTTTGCATATCCCGCATCACTTCGGGTTTAGGTGGCGGAATCACCTTCGCATCTTCCGCAATGATTGGACCCTCCGGCAACTGATCCAAGCATTGTTCAATGATACGGGCACTTTGCCACATTTCTTCCATCCGCACCCAATACCGGTCATATGTATCACCATCTTTACCAAGCGGCACTTCCCACTCCACACGGTCATACACACCATATGGTTCGAGCTTACGAATATCATAGGCCACACCAGACCCACGTAACACAGGACCCGTCAAACCAAAATTGATGGCATCTTCTCCGGAAATCACCGCCACCCCTTTGGTGCGGGCTATCCAAATGCGGTTTTTTTGTAGCAGTGTGTCATACTCGCGGATATGATCAGGAAACGTCCTCAAAAACTCCCGCAATATCGCAATCAGTTCTGGAGTCAGATCGGCATCTACACCCCCAATCCTATAATAGTTGAGAGTCAAACGTGCTCCACAGAGTTTCTCAAAGAGATCGAGCAAGACTTCTCGTTCGCGGAATGTCCAAAAAAATACTGTCATCGCACCAATATCTAAAGCCTGTGTCCCTAACCAAAACAAATGACCAACAATCCTTTGTACTTCTGCAATAATGGTCCGAACATACTCAGCTCGCTCTGGAACAGTCATGCTAATCAATTTCTCTACCGCCCGCACATAGGCATAATTGTTGGTCATCGCACAAACATAATCCAAGCGATCAGTATGCGGGAGCACTTGCATATAGGTCAGACCTTCAGCCAATTTCTCCACGCCGCGATGCAAATACCCCATATCCGGCATCGCTTTGCTGACACGTTCCCCATCCAGCTCCAAGACGACTCGTAAAACCCCATGCGTACTAGGATGCTGAGGCCCCATATTCAACAGCATTTGCGTCGTGCGCTTTCCATCCCCTGGCCGATCATCGGCCATAAATTGATGTCGCTGATCATCTGGTATTTCAGCGTCGGACCATTCCCCAACCGGCTCATCTAATTTTGGCAGAAAATCAAACTGGCTACGCCACCCGCGCCCCTCTGCCGGGAAATCTTTTCGTAAGGGATGCCCTTCATCATAATCTTCCGGCATGAGAATACGGCGAAGATCTGGATGGTCAAGAAAGCGAATACCCATCAGATCATAAACTTCTCTTTCGAGAAAATTCGCCCCGCGCCAGATATCACTGACCGTCGCAATCTCCGGAGACTCTTCGGTTACTCGAGCTTTAATCCGCAACCGCGTCCCATGAGGCAATGAAAGCAATTGATAAATGATTTCAAACCGTTCGGCATCATCGGGATAATCCGCTGAGCAAATATCCGTAATATGGTCGAGCGCCAGGCGAGGATCATCATGAAGAAATCGAGCCACCTCTCGCCAATGCGTGGCATACACCTGTATCCATAAGTCACCGCGGACAGGGTCTTGTTCTGCCGTCATGACGGCTTCAGGAAATTTGGCACCAATGGTTTCAAGGAACGGATGCATACACTAGACCTGTATAGGGATTGATGAAATTCAGGAAAGAAATACCAACACGAGTGACAACCTATTTCACAAAATATTTTTCTTGTTGAATTTTCTCTTGCAACTTTATGAGGCCATCGATGAGCGCCTCCGGTCTTGGCGGACAACCTGCAATGTACACATCCACGGGGACAATCTGGTCGACACCCTGAACCACACTATAACTATTGTAGTGATTGCCCGACGTCGCACAGGAACCCATAGAAATGACATAGCGGGGTTCGGCCATTTGATCATAAATGCGCCGGATCACCGGGGCCATCTTCCGACAGACGGTCCCAGCCACAATCATCAGGTCCGATTGACGTGGTGAGGCCCGAAACACCCCTGCCCCAAACCGATCAATATCATAACGAGACGAGGCCGACGCAATCATTTCAATCGCACAACAGGCCAACCCAAACGTCATAGGCCAGAGCGCCGATTTCCGACACCAATTAATACACCAATCCAAATTGGTGGTAATGATATTGGGTTCGAGTTTTCGTTCTAAAATACTCATTGCACTATTACTCCATTCACAGGCAAGGCATTGTACCGCCTGGCCACCGAGTTTGCCTAGGCCTAAAGACCTATTTCTTTAATCCCAATCTAAGGCGCCTTTTTTCCAGGCATACCAATACCCGACAATTAAAACAGCAAGGAATAGACCCATCTCTATCAGCCCAAGCAACCCCAGTTTTTTAAACACCACCGCCCACGGGAACAGAAACACGATTTCAATATCAAAAATCACAAAGAGCATGGCAACAATGTAATACCGCATTGGGAATTGAACACGGGCATCCATAAACAAAGGACTGCCACTTTCATATGGCAGCAACTTTTCCCTATACGGTCGGCTCGGACGAAGCAACCACCCCGCGAGAATCGAACCAATCCCAAAGAGGGATCCCAGCACCATAAAAATGATAATAGGAAGATAGTTAAAGGGAACGGGTTCACTACCCATGTGCATGCTCCCTAAGGGAAATAATGTAAACACTCATATAGAAAAATTTGATTCGTCCAAGGTTACAGCACATCATCAAAAAAAGCCCGATATCGTAACCCTTGAAGGGGGGTCGGTTCAATCCCTTTGATTTGCACCAATACTTTAAATGTCGTGCCCATTCCATGGGGACGTAAGAGCTGGCTCAAAGCTTGGACCTCTTTCGACTCCGAATCATCATCCTGAACACACTCCTCAACACCTAATCCCATAAGCCAGTTGGCCAACGTCGTAAAACCAACGAGCGAGAGACGACATTCTTCCCCAGCCTTGGCCAACGCTGAAAAATTCACATGGGCCGTCATATCCTGCTCCCCCACGCGCGTATACGGATCCGTCGAAACGGCATGCTGGTAGTAACAGAGAAGTGTGCCATCTTTTCGATCAGCAGCGTAATAGTCACTCCCCGTATGCCCATAATCGATGGTGATCACCACGCCTTTGCATAAAACACGAGCCACCTGACTCACCCACTGTTCGGCCGCCACATGAAGCTCAGAGGCCTGACCCTCTTGTAAAACAATATGATGTCGGTGAACATATTCCTCTAATTTCGGAGAAGACAGAGGACCCAATCGTTCCACGAACTGTCCCTCGGAAAAATCAATAAATATTTCTTGAAGATGATCCTTATGGAAGGCAACACGATGGACAGGAAACGCATCCACCAATTCGTTAGAAAACATCACCCCAGTCACAGAATCCGCATCCAAGTGTTCGACCGAAGACACCCACGAAAGCTGCCCCTCGCCCCAGTTACCCATCGCCTCTCGAATACGAGACTGTTGAAGAACCTGCAGAGACGGACTCCGTTCGACGAGCGAATACGACAGCCGGCCAAAAAACTCAGGAGAAATTATCTGACAATGTTGAAGGAAATCGGCCGCGAACGTTCCATTGCCACCCCCCATTTCAACCAATGTAAACGGAGAAGGGTGCCCCAACAGAGCATCAATTTCCGAACCAGGGTTTTGGCCAAAATCGGTGACAATTCCGGCGCCGTAAAAAAGTCGCCTTCCCAGCCGATGCGTTCCCGTGAAGACTGATCCGGTTCAACAACCTGCGTCATGTAATAGCCATATTCTTTGTTATACAGGGTTTCTTCCATAAAGCGAGCAAACGTCAGGGGTCCATGTCCAGCAATTTCTTCAATAAGCTTCTGAATAAGTTTGGGATTACCTGCGAAATGTGAAGATTCAGATGGCACGAATGGACTATAGTCATTCCTTCAATAGGCCTATAAACAATCGATTACGATACCCACCTGATAACTTCCAAGTCAAGCAAAACACCTCACAAGAAAAAGCGAAATAGCAATAGATTCAATCGGTTAAGATCAAAAACTGGCCAGACAGCAATTGAGTGTACACATGAGATTCCAAATGACTAACTTATTCATAAAAACGTTCCTCAGCCGCTCATTGAAAAACGGAAAGTTCAACCACCGTTTCACCGCACTTGCCAACACCGTATTGCCTTCAAGGAAGGCTCGAATTTCAGAGCAGGGCATTAGGACAATACGTTCTTGTATTTCCTCTTTCGGCTTTGCCGAATACCGGGGCGCTGACCAAAACCCCGACACCACCCAGCTATCCCACCGTTTATTTTTCCTTAAGGGTAGGGAATATGGGCCACTTTTTCTCTCTATCCCATGTCCTGAAAACCGCGTGGACGGCTTGCGCCGAATCAGATTAGCTCGACTGCATTCATTCACCACTGCGTAGGAGTA
>QIMB01000339.1 GCA_003233615.1 Nitrospirota bacterium | reverse complement strand
ACTGAGCGGTTCATTCGTCAATCCGCAGACAAATCCCTTCACGCCTGTTTCGTTAAAACGGCATGTATGACAGGCTGCAAATGTTTTGCGGTTGTTAATATGCTGCATCTCACGCAATATCGAGCGAAGCACTTCCCCTAGTTCACCCACTTGTAGAGAACGCGTTTTCGCTAAGGCTGCTTCCAGGCCTTTGGCCGGAATCGATTGCTCAATGAGCTTTCTTCCCTTCGCGGTCGGGGTAAGGTGTACGATCCGTTTATCCTGTGTGTCCTGTTGCTTTCGTAAAAACCCCTTCTGCTCTAAGACTTTGAGTGATTGTGAGACCGTTCCTTTGGTCAGTCCGAGAAACTCTGTGACGGCTTGAGGTGTATCTGAATAGCGATTGCATTGAGTCAGATACGTCAACGCCTCTACTTGTACTGGTTGTAACCCATATTGTAGGCCAAAGACCCGTATCTCCATTCGGAGGAGATTGCTCAATCGTTCCAAAAGGTCATGTACGGCTCGCACATTCATGAGTTAATTGTATCGTCTCGATACCTCATTGACAAACCAAATATTTCGTGGCATATTCCTACTAGTATCGACTCAATACTAATAATCATCCCACGAACAAAGGAGAACCGTGATGAAAAAAGCTATTTTCTATCATGCAGGATGTCCGGTCTGTGTTGCGGCTGAAGATATGGTGGTACAGGCTATTGATCGTAGTAAGTATGATCTTGAAATTGTTCATTTTGCCCAACATCCTAATCGGGTCGCTGAGGCTGAAACCGCAGGCGTCAAGTCGGTTCCCGCATTGATGTTGGATAACCAGGTGTTTCACATCAACTTTGGTGCATCGATGGCAGATGTGAAAGCTTCTGCGTGAGTGGAAATTTTCTCAAGGTTGGGCATTGCTACATTATCATGAAAGGAGGAAAAGTCGGATGAATGTATTTGTAAAGTCTGTGAATGTGTATATGGCCATGGGGCTCTTATTGACTGCGGTTGCATGTTCCACCGTTGAATCTCCAGCCGGCAAGGGAACGGGATCTTTGTATGATCGGTTGGGAGAAAAGGCTGCGATTACGGCGGTCGTGGATGAATTTGTCGGTAATGTCGCGAAAGATGCTCGTATCAATGGCCGCTTTGCCAACACGGATATTCCAAAATTAAAGGGGCATCTCGTGGATCAAATCTGTACTGCGACGGGTGGTCCTTGTACCTATACGGGGAGGGACATGAAAACGTTGCATGCGGGAATGCGAATTAGCGATGCCGATTTCTCCGCACTCGTGGAGGATCTGGTTTTGGCTCTCAATAAATTCAACGTTCCAGAAACGGAACAGTCGGAGTTGCTTGCTCTTCTTGGTTCCATGTATTCAGATATCGTTGAAATTCCTTAACGTTTGCACATATTTCGGTCAGTAGTAGGCTTCTTGCAAGGAGGGCGTTCCTTCTTGCAAGGGGCTTTTCTTTTTTACTTGGATGGAAAAGCTATGCAGGAGCGAAGCATCCAAGAGATTCAACTATGATTGAATCATGAGGTAAGGAGGTTTGAATATGACATTGAAATCTGACATTGGTTCGATCCTATCTCTCTGGCGATATCCCGTGAAGTCGATGTTGGGTGAGGAGTTGCCACTCGCTCAGTGTACCGTTCATGGATTGGTGGGGGATCGATCGTACGCTATCTTTGATCATGTCGATGGGAAGGTGGCGACGGCGAAAAATCCCAAGAAATGGCCGACGCTTTTTACCTTCAAGGCGACATATTTAGAAGTCATGGATAGTCATGCGAGCGTGTCACCTATTCGTATTACATTCCCTGATGGCACCGTTGTGACGAGTGAGCGCGCTGATCTCGATCAGGCACTTTCAAAGGCATTTGACCGAGAGGTCATCTTGCTGAGGAGCGAGGATGGAAGGGTGGGTGGCGTACAGTCGTCTCTTCCTGTGTCTTGGACGGGGATTTCTGAAGAATATTGGCCGGATATCGACGGTCGCGATCATCGGGAAACGGTGACAGATTTCACGCTCCCCACGGGTACGTTTTTTGATGCGGCCATGGTGCATCTTCTGACAACCGCTACCCTCGATCAACTTGGCAAGAGCTATCCTGAAGGCATGTTCGACATCCAACGATTTCGCCCCAATATTGTGCTGGATGTTGGCGAAAAGACGAAGGGTTTTTCCGAGGATTCATGGATCGGGCATACCCTGATTATTGGACATGACGTTCGACTGAGGATCACTGGTCCTTGTAGTCGTTGCGTTATGACAACCTTACCTCAGGGTGAACGTCCGAAGGATCCGGGAATACTGCGCACGGTGCTCCAGCAGAATCATGGAAATGTTGGAGTCTATGCGGAGGTTGTACAGAGTGGGACGATTCGCTCAGGTGATCGAGTAGAGCTTGAAGCCTAATCTGTCACAAGAGACGAGATTTTTGTCTCTGTGTATTAGAGGTGGGTAGAATGTTCATCTTGAACGTTGACCTGCACATATTCGTGAAACGTAAAAAGAGTCGGGAAATGGGTTGAACTTTCCAAAAATGGGCTTGTATTTCTCTTGGAGTCTGTATGAAAGTGTTGGATCATCACGTTTGCCATGGGGAAATGTCGCCTACAGCGAACGTGGAGAGAAGAGGCCTCGTGTCGGTTCAACACAGTCCGTTCAGCAAGGCCGCAGCCAATTTGTCAACAGACCCTGTATGAGAAGCTGTTTTCTTCTTGTTCATTCTTGACTCCTTGAGCGGAGACTTTCTACAGTAAAATTGTGAGAGAGGATACATCGCAAAAGCGATGGGTTCATTTTATCTGAAGTGCGTGCGGGTAGGGAGGTGTAACATGGCACAACGAGAGATGCGAGCTTTGGTCATTCAAGTCGTAAAAGTCGTGGTGGTGAGTGGATGCGTTATAGCTTTATTGACAGGGTGTAGCTCTCGTTTGCGTACGACTATTGTTTCCGGCAGTGAAGCGCCAAAGGTGCACGTGACTCAATTAGAACCCGAAATCGTGACTGTGGAAAATGTGGTGTCTCCACTGGATCAAAAAGAGATGAGAATGGATACTCCAATGGAGAAACCAGCCAAGCCTGCGCTTCGGAGAGAATTGCAAGAAGAGATTTTTGCAACATCCAAAAGCATCGATGCCCCATCTGAGATTTCTTCTTTCTCTGAGGCTCCGCCGCCTGTATCTGCCGATGAGCCAATAACGTCATCCATGATTGCAGTACCGTTTCAGCAGCAGTCTTCGAAAGGGATCCCTTCAATTTCCTTTGAGCCGGAAATGCCTGCGTTGCCAATACGCCCTCTCGACGAAATTTCTTCCGTGCCTCAAGACGCTCCATTAACCTCGGTCGTTGAGCCAGATGTCCAATTGCCTATTCAACAGCAGTCGCTTCACACTGCTGAGGCCGAACGTCCTCAAGATTCTCCTATGGATGCACCTCACATGATAGCTCAAGCCGATGTATCTCCGACTCCCGAGCAATCTGCTGTCCAAAAAGCGCCGGTACAAGTGGCCAAAGTAATGCCACAAGAGTCAGAGCCGGACAGAATAATGACGGAAACCCTGGAAGCGGCTCTCAGCGATATATATTTTGATTATGATCAATTTGCGATTCGGGACGGTGCAGGAGAACTCTTGAAAGCGAATGCTCAGTTATTTGCGTCAACGTTTGCCGAAACCCACGTTGTGATTGAAGGACATTGTGATGAACGAGGAACACAGAGTTATAACATGGTGCTTGGAGAGCGTCGGGCTAAGGCAGTGAAACTTTTTCTTCAGGATCTTGGTGTGCCGGCTGAAAATCTTCAGGTCGTGAGTTATGGTAAGGAGAGGCCTTTTTGTACGGAACAAACAGAAGCTTGTTGGCAAGAAAATCGGCGTGGACATTTTGTCATCAAGTAATCATGCAATTCTGAAATCTTCTTGGTGTCGCGGATTGATGTCACGATCCTATCGTGGGTCTCTACCCGCTTGTAGGGGAAACTCCTGGAAAACTACCTTGTTCGCTGTAGTCTCTCTGTTGTCTTAGTCTGTGTGCTGAGTT
>QIMB01000188.1 GCA_003233615.1 Nitrospirota bacterium | reverse complement strand
GTATCAAATGTCCATTCTTCATGCTCGGGACAACCCGAAGCCTCGAACCCTATGCCATCACATGCCGGACACGCACCATGGGGACTGTTAAAGGAAAAAATTCGTGGAGCGATTTCTGAATAACTGACTCCACATTGGATGCAGGCTAACTGCTCACTATACATTCGAACATGTTCATCTTCTGTCATCACACCGACGAGTCCTTTGGCCATCTTGAGGGCAGTTTCAACTGACTCGGCCAGGCGACGGGCTACGCTGGTCTCTGTTTTGACGATAAGGCGATCGACCACAATCTCAATGGTATGTTTCCGTTGCTTATGGAGACTGATGGACTCGCCCAAATCACGGAGATCGCCATCAATGCGTACTCGAACAAATCCCGCCTTTCGAGCCGCGAGGAGTTCTTTGCGATATTCACCTTTTCGATCACGCACAATAGGAGCCAATACGTGAATCTTACTGCCGAGCGGAAGGTCCAAGATGGTATCCACCATTTGTTGAACCGTTTGCGCGGCAATGGAATTGCCACATTGATAACAAAAGGGTTCCCCGATTCTGGCAAACAACAAACGAAGATAATCATAGATCTCCGTGACCGTACCCACGGTTGAACGTGGGTTATGACTTGTTGTTTTTTGCTCAATGGAAATAGCAGGAGACAGGCCATCAATAGAATCCACATCCGGCTTCGTCATTTGCTCAAGAAATTGTCGGGCATACGCCGACAACGATTCCACATAGCGCCGTTGGCCTTCCGCATAGATCGTGTCGAATGCTAAAGAGGATTTGCCTGATCCACTCAACCCGGTAATGACCACGAATTGATCACGGGGAATGACCAGATCGAGATTTTTGAGATTATGTTGGCGGGCGCCTTTGATCACGATGGCATTGCGCATGGGACGGGAGTATATCATACAGACATGAGAGGATAGAGGCCCTGAGAATTGACCCTCGAACGAGGGGTCGGATACAATATTTCAGGTTCCGAATGTTCTGAAAGTCGAGACAATTCTTCTCTAATATTTTCGTCATCCATTCCTACTATTTATTTCCCTATTTCAAGAGGAATTTCATGAAGAATGTGACACGCATATGGTTTTGGCCATGCCTCATACTGGCCTTTCAACTTCTCTTGTTCATTCCCACCACATGGGGAGCGAAGTATGAACTCACTCGCAATAGTGTCGAGCGTGCCAAGGACGTTGACGCCAAAGATATTTCCCTCTTTCGCGTCAAACTGGGTGATTCTGAAGCCAAAGCTGTTGAAGCACTGGTTGAACAACGACTGGCTGGTGTGCGAGCAGAACAAGAAGGCACGTTTATTTTGTTATGGGACAAAGACAATCCCACAGGGACCATGGCCGGAGTCCGCATTACGGACGGAAAAGTCGATTTAATTTTTATCACAGACCGGTTTGCCCATAAAGTGCGAGGTATTTTTCGTCATATTTTGAAAGCCCAGACCTTAAAAGAAATTCGGGACCTTCTAGGGCCAGAAGACTTCCCGAATGAGGGTATTATGGGAGCTCGGATGTTATACGAAGAAAAGGGATTTCTCGTGAACTATCTCGGCAAGGGCGTGAATGTCGAGTTTTGTTTGGGCTGTCAAGATCTCTTCTCGGGATTCTAAGCAACACGACACGACTCTCGACCACATCTTGTCGTGCAGCGTTTCTTCTCTCTCATATTTTTTCGTCGCTACAGGAGTACCCTCCCTCGATTCTTGCCAATCATGTTGAAAACTAGACTCACCTCCTCATCCCATAAAGACCCGACATAAGATGGAAGACCGCATTCTGGCCACTCATGTCCTTGAGGAAGAGCAGAGCCTTGAAGGAACATTGCGCCCCCAGCATTTGCGTGAGTACATAGGCCAAGAGCGCATGAAGGAATCGCTCAGGGTCTGTATTGATGCTGCACTTGGACGTGGAGAATCGCTGGACCATGCCATTTTCTATGGCCCGCCTGGACTGGGGAAAACAACTATTGCTCATATCATCGCCAAAGAAATGGGAGGGACCATCCGTTCGACATCGGGCATTGTTCTGACCCATGCCGGAGATCTCGCAGCCATTTTGTCCAATCTCCAACCACGAGATGTCTTGTTCATTGATGAAATTCATCGCCTTCCTCCAGCTGCTGAAGAGGCGCTCTATCCAGCGATGGAGGATTATCAAATTGACCTGGTCATCGGACAAGGTCCTTCCTTACGTACCATGAAGTTAGACCTTCCGCCTTTCACGCTCATTGGAGCCACAACACGGGCGGGCGCGCTCACCTCTCCCCTTCGAGAGCGTTTTGGATTGATCTACCGCTTGGATTTTTATCAGCCCGAAGAATTACAAGTGATCATTTCCCGATCAGCTCATGTATTGAATGTACAGATCGATGAAGACGCAGCCGGAGAAATTGCGAGACGGGCTCGTGGCACCCCACGTATTGCCAATCGTCTCATCAAACGCGTCCGTGATTTTGCCGAAGTCAAAGCACACGGACGCATTACCCAGGCCGTTGCGCAAGAAGCGTTACAATGGTTACAAGTGGATCAGGCTGGATTCGACGAAATGGATCGTAAAATTTTGTTGACCATCATTGAAAAGTTTAAGGGTGGACCAGTGGGCATTGAAGCTCTGGCTGCTGCAGTTCAGGAAGAAAAGGCGACATTAGAGGATGTGCATGAACCCTATCTTCTACAATCCGGCTATCTTGATCGGACCGCACGTGGCCGTCAAATTACTCAGAAAGCTCTGCAACACTTCGGCAAAACTGCAGATCTTTTTTCTCGCAATATCTAACGAAGTTCTCCTTCTTTGAGCCTCGTCCCCCGTCGTCTTTCATCGCAACTCCTGCCTTCCGTTTTTTGACTTCAGTTTTTGTAAGCGTTCACATGCCATATCTACAACTGCATCAGTTTTGGCGAAGCTAAAGCGAATGTACGAAGCACCTTTGTTTTCTTGAAAAAAGGCTTCCCCTGGGACACCAGCCACGCCGGTCTTTTCTAGAAGATACATTGCGCGTTCTTTGCCCGTTGTTCCTGGAAAGCGACTCACATCAGCTAACACATAATACGCCCCCTGGGGAATGGTTGGGGACAAACCAAGCTCTTGTAATACCTGACAAAACCGATCGCGTTTACGCTGAAATGAACGTTGGAGTTCCTGATAGAACACGGCATCTAATGTTTGAATGCCCACCGCAACACCATATTGCAATGGCGCAGGAGCGCAGACATAGACCAAATCATTCATGGCCCCGATCACAGATGACCATCTTGGCGCTGCAACGGCATGTCCAATTCGCCAACCTGTGATGCTGAATGTTTTGGAATAACCTGAAATCGTAATGGTGCGGTCAGCCATATCGGGGAGAGAAGCGATACTGACATGTGTGCAGCCATCATGAACGAAGTATTCATACATTTCGTCAGTAAAAATAAACAGATCATGCTGTCTGGCAATATTCGCAATGGCCTGGAGTTCTTCAACAGAAAACACCTTACCCGAAGGATTGCCGGGACTATTGAGGACTATGGCTTTGGTTCGGTCCGTCACAGCCTGTTCTAGGTCATCCAGCGACAAACACCAGTCCGGTGTTTGTAATGAAACGAATTTTGGCACGGCTTCCACAGCTACTATCGTACTCAGGTGATAGCCATAATAGGGTTCAAAGAGAATCACTTCATCACCTGGCTCTAAGAGAGCCATACACGCACAATGAAACGCGCCGGTCGCACCAGCGCTGACTGTAACCTCAGTGTCTGGATCGACGGTCATGTGATTGAACGCTTTCATTCGTTGGGCTAATGCCTGTCTCAGTTCGACAAGCCCATCGTAGCGGGTGTACGTATTCAATCCTTCATCCATAGCCTGTTTCGCAGCTTCAAGAACCAGCTTGGGAACTCCAGTGTCACAGACACCTTGAGCCAAGTTGATTCCTTGCGCTTGCGTATGCTAATGTCATCGCTCGAATTTCGGATTGTCCCAGTGCAGCTAATCGCTGATTTTCACCTAAACTCACGAAATGCCCTTTCGTTTACTCTATTCTTCTATGGACATCAGAGGTATACCCCTCTTATACGTCCACTATCTTAACAAGATAATCTTGTCCCAAAAAGTGCTGGTCACATACACTGTGCAAGATCAGATTCAGCAATCATCCTATCGCTAATCCCTGCAAGAAGGCGAGACCATCACGTTGAAATCCTCGAAAAGATTGCTCTTGTCATCACTGGAAAATTTTTGGTTATCTCTTGGTCTGGTTATCCTGAGTGTCTTGTCTGCATGGGGAAGCATGGAGGCCGCACCTCCTGCGGTCGATGTCCGCCTACAAGGAATCGCGAGTTTCGCCAAGCCTTCACCAATGGTTTCGATTCGAGCCGGATGGTTTTTGATGGGCACCAATCGAGAAGACCTCAATCGGCATAGCTTTGAATCACATTATGACAACACAGAGTTTCCGCAACGCCGTATTTGGTTAGATGCCTTTCAGCTTGATCAATACGAAGTGTCCCTTGGGGAATTCTTGCAGTTTTTACAAGGGAGTGATCGAATGGTCTCGCTAGAGTTGCGAGGGCTCATTTGGCATCTCATCAGCATTCACTTTATCCCCGATCAAGCCTTGGCTCCCTGGCCAGCTCTGTACGTGACATGGGAGGAAGCTCAGGCCTTTTGTCTCGATCAAGGCAAGCGCCTTCCTTCCGAAGCCGAGTGGGAAAAAGCCGCTCGTGGAATTGCCGGAAATATTTTCCCTTGGGGCGCACAGGATCCGTCACAGGACATTGCAGTTTTTGGAGCGTATCATGTGCATGAAATTCCCCTGGTAGCCAACGTGGATAGTTTTCCAGAAGGTAAAAGCGAATGGGGTATATATCACTTGTCGGGCAACATCGCTGAATGGACGAATGATTGGTTCGGGTCGGATTATTATCCCATCATGCCTGAACGCAATCCGCCAGGTCCTAAATCAGGACGCTACAAATCCGTGCGTGGAGGATCATGGAAAAGCTTGCCCGTTATGCTTCGAACCGCCACTCGAGGAGGAGCATTTCCCCGGGAACGATCAGCCAACATCGGCTTCCGCTGCGCAAAATCTTCGAACCCATAGTGTGTTCTCATGTTCTTTCTGACAGTCAATCACATGATATGAACATAGGAGAAAGCTAAAGCTTTCCTCCTTTAACAACACGGCTGTCAGAGTTAATGGGTAGGTGGAGTATTGTAAGCTTCCGTGTCATGCGGACATTCGGGGGCGTGTTGCGGCCGCCTGGGTTTTCTCGTCGACGGCTGGGTTAAATGAGGCGGTTATCAGGCGGTACGTGGATCATCAAGAACGAGTGGACAAAGGGCACATGCAACTCACGTTTGAATTTTAAGTGCCACGCGGCATGAACCCGTGGGTATCTACAACGGAAGTAAGCCTAATTTGTTCTCTATTTACGATTTCCCCCATAGTTGTTCAAGGCGCTT
>QIMB01000051.1 GCA_003233615.1 Nitrospirota bacterium | reverse complement strand
CTTTTCAATTTCAGTCGTTAGCCATTAACCGCATTGGCGAATCCCAACAACTTCATGCTCAATGGAATCCAAACGGATATTTGCGCAATGCGGTTGAGACTATTCACGTGACGACTCAAAGTTGACCCACACATGATATTCCGGATTTCAAGCTTTTTCCTTATTATAGGTATGCTCCTAATGAGTTTAGGGACTGGAATTTTCGCCGGAGAGATTTCCAAAACATATCGCAGCATTACATTTCCAACCGATCCCTTTTCCTTTCAATCCGGCAAGGGACAGGAGGTGGCCAACACCTATTGCCTGATTTGTCATTCAGCCGATTATATTTACATGCAACCCGAGCATTCCGAAAAGAAGTGGAAAGCCATCATCACTAAAATGAAACGGGTCTTTGGATGTCCCATTCCTCAAGACCAGATTCCCGCTTTGTCTACCTACCTTTTCCAACAAAACTCCGTCTCGAAGCGTCCACCGACAGACTCTCGATAATTTTTTCAAATTTCCATCGTCTTGTCTCCTACTCTGCCCACACATACAATATTTTATGGCATTCCCACCTCTATATCTTTCGTCATGATTAATTCATGAGGAACGTGGTATTGGTCTTGATCGGATTACACAGAACTCTTTACTCTTATGAGACAAAGAGCGTCCCTCTTAAGAAGTCTATGTTATAAAGGATAAAGAACTACTCGACTGTCATTTTCAAAATCTTCCATCATATAACGCGCTCTGCTCCTTTCTCTTTTCGCACTGAATTTTTTCAATGGACATCTACCATATACTCGCTTTGTTATCTGGTGGATTAGTCGGACTCATGCTTGGTACGACCGGGGGGGGAGGAGCATTGGTCGCGATACCGTTATTGGTATATGTGGTCGGTGTCCCCGTTCAAACGGCGAGTGCCATGTCGCTGATCGTCGTGGGCTATTCCGCACTGTTTGGAGCCTGGCAGGAAAGCAGACAGAAACAAGTACATGTCCCCGCTGCCTTGGTGTTTAGTGTGACAGGGATGCTGGGCGCATGGCTTGGGGCCCATGGGCATCAACTGGTTCCGGAAACGTTGGTCCTCTTTCTTTTCGGAAATTTGTTGTTGTGTATTAGTGCATGGACGTTCTGGCACAAGCACGAAGGACACGTTCAGGACGATCCCACGGGATGTGCCAAAACATTCTCGTGGAAGTGTGTGTATAAAGCCTTGGCTATTGGATGGGGCGTGGGATTATTAACAGGATTTTTTGGCGTAGGAGGTGGCTTTCTTATTGTTCCGGCACTAATGATGCTAATGAAATTTCCTATTCGTGTAGCCATCGGCACTTCGTTTCTCATTATTGCGCTTATTTCTATTGGCGGTGTTGTCGGCCATTTAAATGTTGCATATCTGGATGTCATCCTCACTGGTCTGGTACTCATCGGCAGTCTTCTGGGTTTGGTGTTTGGCGCGCATGTGTCTCGAAGAATTCCAACTCACCGTTTGAGAAGAGGTGTGGCCATCTTAGTCGGCGGGATTGGAATGCTCTTGGTGATAGATAATGGCATGCATCTCCTTTTTTAAGCTCACGTCCATTCAATTTCTAAGTGTAACGGTGGAAGTATCTCGGGTCCTTGCTCAGATCTTTCAGGTTTGGAGGGAGGACGCATGTGTAATAGAAATGGCGTGAAGAACTCCGCATAGGTACTCCTTTCGTTTTCGTGGCGCGATGTTGAGACAACCGCACTAGGGAATATTGGGGCCTGGCTTACTCTCCACCCTCACCTGGTTGGTTCGTTCATAATAGTCTTTCCGTAGGTCGTCCAGCGCCACTTCGACTTCCGAGGCTTCTTCACCCATATGAAGCAATGCTTCGCGGGCAAGTTCTGCGCTAGCCTCCAGGGTCTCTGAAGCGGTGAAGTGAGCCCCAAGTGCTTTCAGTGCCTGGCACTTCATCATGTCATGCCCGCGCACAAAAATAGGAATAGCTGGATAGGCGGCATGAAGAGTGGACACCACTTGCTCTGTGACCTCAAAGTTATCAATGGCCACGATCACAAGGGGGGCCTCCGCGGCCCCAACCGCTCGGAAAATCTCGGAACGTTTGACATCTCCGAAATACACCGGTTTCCCTTCTGCGCGTTCGCGATCCACCAGAGCGGCATTACTATCGATGGCCACATACGGCACCTTCATGAACTCCATCACAACACCGATCTTACGGCCCATCCGTCCAAAACCAATAAGAAGGACGGGCTTGGCATCGTGCTCGATCCTGCCAATTTCAAACTCAGGAATGGTCGTGCTCCCTTCACGAATAGAGGAAAATATCCGGTACGCGGCTTTCTCAAGTGCCGGGGTGGCCAGCATACTCAAAAAAACAATAATCAGAAGATGTTGAAATAACGTTTCATCTAACAATCCCATACCTTTTGCTAAGGCAAACAGCACTAAGGCAAATTCACCACTTTGAGCCAGAAGTAAGGCGATCGAAATCGATGTCGTGTTCTGTATACCAAACACACGTGACAAAGGCCAAAGAGTGAGAAACTTCCCCGCCATTAAGACAACCACAATACCTAAAAGGACAAGAGGGTTCGCCAAAAAGAGGGAGAGATTTATGGACATTCCCATGGACATAAAAAACAATCCTAGCAACAACCCACGAAAAGGCTGGATCTCGGCGATAATCTGGTGCCGATAGGATGAATCGGCAATCAAGAGGCCAGCGGTAAATGCCCCCATCGCCATGGAAAGGCCAATACGTTCCATGACGTACGCTGAACCCAAGACCAACAGTAATGCCGATGCAGTAAATATTTCTGGAGAACTAAACCGGGCGAGTCTATTCAGGGTGGGGTTCAAAATATATCGGGCTGTGATAATAATGATTACGAGAATGAGAAGTGCCTCGGCGAATGCAAAAAACACATCTTCGGCGATGGTTAACTCCGGTGTGGCCATCAACGACACAAAAGCCAAAAGTGGAACAACCGCTAGATCTTGTAAGAGTAATACGGCCACAGCAGGTCTGCCGTATTCAGAAGAAAGCATCTTCCTTTCCGTTAACAGTTGAAGGACAAACGCGGTTGAGGACAGGGCTAACGCCGATCCAATCAACAGCGAAATCCCCCACGAAGAAGAAAGGGTTGCATGGACAATGATCGTAATTAGCCCTCCAGTAATAAAAACCTGAAGCGATCCAAGCCCTAACACCAACCCCTTCATCTTCCAAAGACGAGAGGGGTTAATTTCAATCCCAATCACAAACAACAGAAGAACAACACCCAACTCCGCAAGGTGCGCAATCTCATCATAATTCTCGATAAATCCCAGCCCCGATGGGCCCAAGACAATCCCCGCCACCAAAAACCCCGGGATGGCACCAAGACCTAAAGATTGAAACAACGGGACCGCAATCACCGCCGCAGCTAACAGCACAATCGTGTCCGTCAAATATTCCGTATTCATAAGTATATTCTCATCTATTGCTTATCTCTCAGACAAGAGAGCTCTTCTTGTCAGAATATGCACGGGAGTGTTGAATATTATCGAACAAGACCATCGACGCAGTAAACGACTGTCACGCCTCATGCTGGGATTTAAGATTTTTCATACAGCACGACGCACGTTAGCGGGCATGGAAGTGATGGCGAGGATCAAGAAAGGGCCGATGTATATCCCCGGAGGAAATGAACGATCATCCGCTGGACAGTTGTATGCCCTCGTAGCCAAGGCGAATGCCTGAATGATGTATATTTCGCGGGAGTATGTGCGACAGAACGGTCATTCGCCATTCATAGCCTCTACAACGCTCACACAGTCAGAAGTACCCTTTGTAGTTATTCTCAATACATTCTCGTGCGCGTTGTTCGGCCTCGGTAATTTGAGCGGAAGACATGTTCTTTTCAACATCACCTCTCATCTTCCTCGCATCCTCTCGTATCTCCCTTGCATAGACCTTCCCTGATGATGCAGCAATATTGAACCACATATGTGCACGTACGTAGTCTTGAGGCACGCCGGCTCCCTTGGCGTACATCACACCGAGATTGCTCTGGGCAAAGGCCTGTCCCTGCTCAGCAGCACGCTGATACCACTTGATCGCTTC
>QIMB01000162.1 GCA_003233615.1 Nitrospirota bacterium | reverse complement strand
ACGAGTGAAATAGCTGCTGGCATTAGGTCTGCTCCTTAAAACAAATTGACTGCACTTCATACTCAATCATTCCGGCTGGTCGATGGACTTCGACAATATCACCAACCCGGTGACCAATGAGCGCTCGACCAATAGGCGACTGAACAGAAATCGATCCATTCTTTAAATCGGCTTCATCTTGCCCGACTAAGGTGTAGCGCTTTTTTTCTTGTGTCTCCATGTTGAGTAAAGCCACGGTCACACCAAAGACGATGACTTCACTTTCACCATAGGTCACTTCAACGACTTCAGCATTACCCAGCTTATACTCTAATTCGGCCATCCTGGTACTAATAAACTGTTGTTGTTCTTTGGCCGCTTTGTACTCCGCATTTTCCTTTAAATCACCGTGCTCACGAGCTTCAGTAATGGCTGCAATGTTCTTGGGCCGTTCTTCTCGTCGAAAACGAGTGAGTTCGGCTTGTAACGCATCATAACCCTTTTTTGTCATGGGAACTTTCATAATAGACAACTCCACCTATGAATCATTAAATGTAACTATTCAGCACGTCAAGCCCAATGTATCTACATCAGGCTGACGGTGTGCTCTATGAACATTGCCCCCTCAAGATTGTGAGACCCTTCGACTCTGCTCAGGGCAAGCTCGGCGAAGCATCTCGCTCAGCCATAAGGTCGGCTGGCTTGGCACAGATTCTTCGTGACACTCAGAATGACAACATGGTGCTAAATAGCTACCAAGGAAGAATGATAACCTGTATGTGAAATGTTATGTCTGACCATGATGATACTCTTGCAAGCTTTTCACAGTCATGGCTGTCTTTTTCATGGCGTCAATACCCAAGACAGCCGCCTGGGCTCCTTGCATGGTCGTGAAATAGGGAATGCCACCAAATACTGCGGCAGTTCGAATTGAGGCCGATTCTTCGTGTGATGTTTTATCGCTCACCGTATTGATGATCATGACTAACTCGTTATTTTTTATTAAATCTCTAATATGTGGACGTCCTTCATTCACCTTGTTGACGGCTTGAACTGAGATGCCATGTTGCTCTAGGAAGACAGCTGTCCCCTTGGTCGCTTTAATCGAAAAGTCTAGATTCACGAGGCATTGCGCGATACCAAGAGCAGAGGGTTTATCTGCATCTTTTACGCTGAGAAGTACCGCTCCGCTCATTGGCATTGCCATACCCGTCGCCGCTTGAGATTTGGCAAACGCCCATCCAAAGCTTTGATCGACTCCCATGACTTCACCCGTTGATCGCATTTCCGGGCCTAATAAGACATCGGATACTCCGAGTTTGGTAAAGGGAAACACCGCTTCCTTTATGGCGATATGCGAGCATTGTGGTACGTGGAGAAAGCCTAGGTCTCGCAACGTTCGCCCGGCCATCACCTTCATCGCGAGCTTTGCTAACGGGACCCCAATGGCTTTACTCACAAATGGCACAGTTCGAGACGCTCGAGGATTCACTTCTAGAATATAGACTTGATCCTCTTTGACCGCATATTGAATATTCATTAACCCTGCAATTTGGAGTTCTTTGGCTAAAAGGACCGTTTGTGTTTTGATGGTGTGAATAATGTTGTCAGATAGGGAATGGGGAGGTAACGAACAGGCTGAATCGCCAGAATGAATGCCTGCCATTTCCACATGCTCCATAATTCCGGCTACAACAACATCTGTACCGTCTGCAATCGCATCGACATCCACTTCAATAGCATCTTCTAAATAATCATCAACCAATAAGGGATGAGAACCCAAATCAAATGCCGTTTTCTGGAGATACCGATCGAGAGAATCGGCATCATAAATAATCTGCATCGCCCGACCACCTAATACATAGGATGGACGGACCATGACCGGATACCCAATATTGATTGCGATAATATGCGCTTCGTGCGACGAACGGACCATCCCGTTTCGTGGTTGCTGCAATCCTAACTCGTGTAACATATCGCTAAATCGTTTGCGATCTTCAGCACGATCGATGGCATCAGGCTGCGTGCCAACAATCGTGACACCCTCTTGCTCTAAAGGTATCGCCAACTTGAGCGGGGTCTGTCCCCCAAATTGCACAACAACGCCATCAGGCTGTTCTATCTGAATAATTCGTAAGACTTCTTCTTTTGTCAAAGGTTCAAAATATAAGCGATCAGAAATGTCATAATCCGTGCTGACCGTTTCTGGATTACAATTGACCATGATGGTCTCAATACCTTCTTCGCGTAGGGCCATCGCGGCATGGACACAGCAATAATCAAATTCAATGCCTTGCCCGATCCGATTAGGTCCCCCACCTAAGATCATGATTTTCCGTTTTTGTGTTGGATGAGATTCACAGGCTGTTCCTGATGATGAATATAAATACGGCGTGTGAGCTTCAAATTCACCACCACACGTATCCACGCGCTTAAACACCGTCAATGAATCGCCCGGAGCGCTGAGCCGTGCCTGACGAATCCAATCTTCATGGCGTCCAATTAATTGTCCCAGTCGTTGATCTGAAAAGCCTAACGTTTTCGCATGATGGAGTTGCAAGAGCACCGCATCAGGAAGTCCCGTTGAAGTCTCAGTCAGAGAGGTGCCTCCCAAATAGGGCTGACACGTATGCACCCATTCGGCTTCATATGTGACAATCTGCTCAATTTCATCTAAGAACCATGGGTCTATTTTTGTTTGTTGATAGATCTCGTCAACAGACATCCCGATCCTGAAACCATCAGCGACATGCCACAGTCGATCAGCCGTTGGCATTCGAAGTGCACTTTGAATCGTATCGAAAAGATGGTGTTGGCCTGGTTGGGTTTCTTGTGTGCCATCCAGTCCCTGTAAAGACACCAGGCCATATCGATCGGTTTCAAGAGACCGAATAGCCTTCTGTAAGGCCTCCTTAAATGTTCGGCCTAAGGCCATCGCTTCGCCGACTGATTTCATATGAGTGGTTAACGTCTGATCAATTCCCTCAAATTTTTCAAAGGTAAAGCGGGGAATTTTCACGACAACGTAATCAATCGTGGGCTCGAAGCATGCCTTCGTGACGTGAGTGATGTCATTAGGAATTTCATCTAGGGTATAGCCCACGGCTAGCTTGGCCGCGATTTTTGCAATAGGAAAGCCTGTGGCTTTTGACGCCAAGGCGGAACTGCGCGACACACGAGGATTCATTTCGATGACGATGAGTTGACCGTTATCTGGATTGACGGCAAATTGAATATTCGATCCACCCGTCTCCACGCCAATTTCACGAATGATTCGTATCGCGGCATCGCGCATCGACTGATACTCTTTATCCGACAACGTCATGGCTGGCGCCACGGTGATGCTATCGCCCGTATGCACACCCATGGGATCGATATTTTCGATGGGACAGACAATGACCACATTGTCTTTGGAATCCCGCATCACCTCTAATTCATATTCTTTCCATCCCAAGAGTGATTTTTCCACAAGCACCTGACTAACAGGGCTGGTCACTAAGGCCCAATCAATATAGCGATCAAACTCTTCACGATTATAGGCTATATTTCCTCCCGCCCCACCGAGAGTAAACGATGGACGTACGATGGCCGGAAACCCGATTTCTTCAATGAGTTCAAGTGCCTCTTCGCGTGAGCGAATCAATCCACTGTCCGCTGTGTTGAGACCAATGCGTGCAATGGCTTGTTTAAAAAGATCCCGGTCTTCAGCTTTCTGTATGGAGTCATAGGATGCGCCAATGAGGGTGATGCCAAATGTATCCAAGATTCCTCGTTTGACCAGTTCGACCGTGACATTTAACGCCGTTTGGCCACCCATCGTGGGCAACAGTGCATCAGGATGTTCTCGTTCAAAAATGGCTTCCACGACTTCTACCGTAATGGGTTCAATATATGTCCGATCTGCAAGATCAGGGTCCGTCATAATTGTGGCTGGATTGCTATTGAGCAACACCACTTCAAAGCCTTCTTCTTTGAGTGCTCTGCACGCTTGGGTCCCTGAATAATCAAATTCGCAACCCTGTCCTATGACGATGGGTCCAGATCCTATTAAAAAAATTCGATGAATGTCAGTCCGGCGAGGCATATACTATTCCCAGGATCATTTTGAAAT
>QIMB01000265.1 GCA_003233615.1 Nitrospirota bacterium | reverse complement strand
CACCATCCGGAATCAGTAGCGATCCACTGATTCCGGATAACCGGTCTACGATGTCGTGGCACTTTTGGAAGTCCACGATGTCCTGGCACTTGTCAGTTAATGACTCAGGAATCGTGTCTGGAGTATCTCATTCGATGCCGGTTGATCACCTTCCTGACCTTACTGAGGATTTCCACCCGGAAAGTACCGCTCCCCTTACGAAATCTAGTCGTGCTGAGTCAACCGTAGAGGTATTTGGTGGGATTTAGCCATATGCTAACAATTACCGCGTTGGTGTCATAAGACGTAGAATGCCTGAATGCACAGCTTAAAAGGGTGTAACAGAAAGCCGAGCAGGCCTTACAGTATAATCATGCATGCTGACATCACGGCGGCCGCGAAGCGCGCATTCCAGAGATTGTTGAATACCTATGACTTGAAACATCCCATCGCTGCTGTGTATTTGCAGAAAGAGCAGGACAAGCTATTGATGTTATATGCCTTTCCGGCCGCACTTTGGCCGAGTCTACGGACGACCAATCCTAGGGAATCGACTTTCGGGACGATTCGGCATCGGATAACCCACAGCACAGGGTTCCTCACATGTGACAGCATGCTTCACATGATGTTCAAGTTTGGGTAGTGCGCGGAGAAGCCCTGAGATGCTTAGGGCGTGTTAACACTAAATACTAAATGTTGTATACTGCGGCCATGGAACTGACCGAGTCGCAGTACACACTCATTCAACCGTTTTTGCCACGGCAGCGAGGCACTGTGTCGTTACCCAACGTACAAGTCCTCAATGCGATTCTGTATGTGGCTGAGCAGGGGTGCACATGGCGCGGGTTGCCCAAGTATTTTGGGAATTGGCATACCATCTACACCCGCATGAATCGTTGAGCCAAACGTGGGGTACTGGATCGAGTCTTTGCCGAGTTGCAACACCGACAGATCATTCAAGTCCGGGTTGAAGCCGTCTCCCTGGAGAGTCCCGCGGTGAAAGTGCACCCCGATGGCACGGGCGCACGAAAAAAACCGAGCCGCAAGCCATCGGGAAATCCCGTGCTGGGTGGACCACCACGATTCATCTGGTTGCCGCAGATGCTCGAACGGCGGTGAGCTTTTCCTTATCCCCGGGTAATGCCGGCGATGCGCCAGAAGGGCGTGAGTGGTTGAAGCGCACAACGTTGGTGGCCACCTACGTCATCATGGATCGAGCCTATGAGGGGGACGAAACGCGCCAATGAGTGCATGATCTTGGCTGCATCCCCGTCGTCCCTCCGAAAAGTAATCGTCGGGAACCATGGGAATACGACCGGCAACTCTACAAGCAGCGCAATGAAGTGGAACGGCTCTTCCGCCGCCTGAAGGGATTCCGTCGAATCTTCACACGGTTCGACAAACTTGATGTGGTGTTCACCTTTTTTATCTACTTTGCGCTCATCGCCGATGCACTAAATAGTGTTAACACGCCCTAGGAGGATTCAAGCAGTTTATAGACGGGATTGAACAAGCAATAAATGTTTACTTGCCGCATGAGTAACTCTTTAGTCACCAGATTTGACAACGGCCCAAATTGGCCATACTGATACCCTACCAATTGCATTTGTAACAAAAAAATATTTGTTTTTCCTCAATTAACAAATTTCTAAGATTCTGAAGATGATACTATCTGGTTTTCCAATAAAAAGCTTGACCGACTTTCGGATGAGCCGCAAGAAAAGATTTTCCATTTTCACAGGTATAAAATGTATGTCGGGGAGTAGATGCTTGATTAGCAGGAACATCTTCCGGCCACCAGGAACGACTTAACTGAGCTTTTGGGGCATCAAACGGGTCAATTTGCTTGCATATTTTCAACGGGTTCCAGCCTTCAGCGCTCTTGTATTGGAACGCCACAAGTTTTTCATTGGTGCCGATATCAAAAGCTACTTTGATTAGTCGGGAAGTTTCTGGCAACCATTCTGGAATCAATCCTGTTCGAATGGCATTTGCCTTCCTAGCTGCATCCAAGGAGACATACTCAGAGTCAACGGTCTCTGAACACGCAGAAATTGAAAAGAGGAGTAAAATTAAGATCTTTACAGAAGTTTTCATGCTAATTCCTCTTGCTAGGGATGAATGTTTTCAGTTGACAGATTTATGTTCCAATTATGTTTCTGGCAATGGAACGTATGTCATGCAATATCATAAAACACTTATGAAATGCGGGCTTTCAAGAAATATATGCTATCGAAACGATGTTGGATCCTTGCCTCCGATTCGATTAAAATCTTTCGAAAAAAACACGAACGAATCGGTGCTAAGGGCATCACAGGGAGTTCCACTCTCTACAATTTTCCAAAAACAAGGACACATGGCATCATCCTTTACCCACAACCGTAACCATTCTAAACACACAATACTTCACAGCTCGTGATCATACATTGAATAGCATGTCATATCGTTGATACCTGCATATGGTTTTACCGTATAATAATTCACAAATTTGGCGAGCCCAAGTTGTTACTCCTGTCCTGCATGAAAGATATGTTTTTCATGCCACATCTTCCCTATCGGTTCCACATTACGCAGAATCAAGTGGAAAATGAATTTTCTGTCAAATTCTTCAACAAATAAGAAAACATGTTTGCTGAATCGTAACTCCCCCCCAGAAGACTTGGTTAAGGCGGTAAGATTTGCTCATGCCACTCAGTTATAGGCAACGACCCCAATTATCGAAACGCGTAACCCGTAAAGAGTTTCCGTCATCTACAAAAGGGTATTCTTCTCTTGTAAGACCTATGTGGGGGAACATGCCATCCATCTCCGGCATTCATCACAAAAGAAATGTGACATCCCGATATGAGAATGACCGCATGTTCCATCAATGAGATTTCACGTTCTTTAAACTGCTGAATACTGGTTGCCATTCGTTGCCCAAGATATACAAAAATTGTGCATATTTCGACCAAAGGCAAATTTTTGTCCTACTCAAGAATTTCGTGGCTATTTTTGGATAAGGCTCTGACCTTTCTTAGAAATCCAACACTAGCTGCTCATGGGGACGTGAAGCCATGAATGAAATTAAATAATTGCTGGAACATTTGAGAATTAGTAGGCATAAAAAAGCCCTTCTCTATTTCACAAGAGAAAGGTTTGAAATCTCGGCCCTTTGAATGGCCACATGCCTGTTTGTTCTCCATGCTCACCTCACTGGATGAATCTTGAAGGTTACTCCATCGTATTCTGGACGCTCACTTCTGTCAAGAAAGAAAAAAACTACAGTGGCGACGACAGAGATGACAGATGATTGTCCGTGTTCATATATCTAATGTATTCAAACTATTTTCGGCGCTTCCGGGTTTTCCGTGGGTAAGCTAATGATTCAATTGCAATAACTTAGAACGCCAAAGATAGAATGACAGGCTAGAAGAACCTCACTAATTTTGATGCTCACAAGGCATCAGTCACCAATGTTCATCAGTGAAATCTATTGGTAAAGCCTGAAACACTAGGAAAACTTAGCGTCAAATTTCTCGATGAGGAATTGGACATAGCATTCCTAAGTTCTGGATTCCAAAAGAAACTGTTACCCACGGAAAACCCGGAAGCGCCCTATTTTCTTCCAATTCCTTACTGTTCTTCTTGCGTTACGAAGATGGTCCCGTTTATCTGAACACTCAAAGCACTTGGAAACGACTTTGTCCCACTGAATACACGTAGCCGTTCAATCATGACTTTCCGCAGCGGCCCAAAATTGAGTGGAAATAGTGCTATAAGGGAATCTCCGAACGTTTTTTGTTAGAAATCCTTAATTATTTTTTAAAAAAACCGAACTAGTCATAAGGGATCCCAATTATAAGCAATGGGGGACTCAACAGATCAATCGGTTAGAATTCTCATAAGGGGCACCACTTAACACTTATGCGTATCTACACTGTGCACTTAGAAGCCATTGAATCAGTATCACCAAAATTACGATGTTGCGGTTATTAGCGGTACCCATCGAGATGATCCCGAAGTACGCTGCAGGAAATTAGAGTCATTACAATGCTAACGAATAAGAAATCTTCAGTGAAAGGCAATTCCAAATGAAGAACAATAAAGATATTCTTTTTCTCTTAGAAGAAGTTCAAACA
>QIMB01000020.1 GCA_003233615.1 Nitrospirota bacterium | reverse complement strand
GATAGATGATTCTATAAGACCCAACAAAGACTTCTCTGATCTGATCCATGTCGTATTCTTGGACTCGACGCCCAGACATGGGAAACTCCCCTATCTGTTGTGATTTTCTTGTGATGTGATCAACTGTGCGAAGCGCATATGGGACAGAATTCTGTGCTATGAATGCATATATAGCCGCCAAATGTCGTTCTGCTGTTTCGGTCCAATGAACCTTCATTCAGGGAGCCCATATTTCTTTCTAATTTCTTTTACATCTTTGGTTCTGCCGGCGTCGCTGTCTTCCATTCCCCTCTCAATAGCTTCCCGCACATAAATTTCGTGCATCAAGTCATCCCAGGTTGCATTAGCGGGTAATTGATCCACCAGCTTATGAGCATCTTCTTTTCTTATTACGTTAGACATACATTACCTCCATTTGCTGATTAGCCATTGTAGACTGATTGATTGCCGAAGGCATGGTACCCACTTGGAATTCAATGGCTACCTGCCTGCTCAGCGGTTTATCATGATATTTTATTACGGATTAGCACAACACCGCCTCTTCAATTGGCTCAAAGTCCGTCTATCTGACTGCGAACGCTTGCTGGCTCATGGTTGAGGACACGAGTATAGATCATTCTCGTCTTAGGATCCGTAAAGAAATACATGGCACATGTATACATCTCATCTTCAGGCCATCTTGAGCCGATCTTCCCTCGCAAAATCCTCAATGTGGGCATTGCTACGCCTGCGGTTTTGCTCCTTCAGATCGACACAATCTGGCCAAAATCTAGGCGCGAATTCCGGGAAGTTATTATTTCGCGAACCCTTACAAAGGGGAGGAAACTTGAAGAATGCCATTTTGGGAAAGGTGGGGAACCAACACCCACGGGAAATCCTGAAGCGCTAGATTTTCAATGGCTATATTGTCGTAAACCGTAACTACTCAGGTGTTTTAGGTTGTAGTCTTTTAGGCCTGCGTAAAGAACGCAGTAAAGCGCCTCATACCTTTTCTGCTTCGACACGTTTCAAGTCACAGTCGATATCATTATTTTCACGCAGGTATCCTCAACGCTCCGACAGGCCGAATTGATCATGCAAAGCTCTTAGAGCAGAAAACAGAAAACGCAATTTCAAGAAAACGAAGAAACTCGACCTGACTAACACGGGCACAGCCTTCGCCGATATTCGAGGGAACCGAAACAGCCGCCCTTCTCATCTGCGAAGTCAATCCATCTATCTCGTTTTTAGGGAATTTCTTTGTTTCCCTGTAGGTCAGCAGCGCAACTTCATCGGCCAAGACAAACGCTCTGAGCGTTGTATGATCTCGCATTGCCCTCTTCTCCACTAAATACCTACAGCCTACCTACCTGAGTAGTTACCGTAAACCTATCATTGTGGGGCTATGGTGCGACTGTTAGAATCTTCTTTTTTATGAAGATGCCGATCTCTTATGCTTGCTGATATTGTTTTGCCGGGACGGCGGTTTCAGGTCTTTACCTATCAAATCCCTCCACACCTCTTCTCTCATATCCACGTCGGAATTCCGGTCACGGTGCCGTTAGGGGCGGCGGTTGTGTCAGGACTGGTGGTCAGTGTGTGTGAGCAACAATCTGAGGCTTCTCCTCAAAAGCAATTTCATCGCTCTGCTTTACGGAATATTCTTTCTGTGGAAACGGAAGCAGACCAGCCTCCCCTTGGGCACAATCTATTCCAGCTTGTGGAGAAAATTTCGGCCTATTATCTTTACCCGCTTTCAGCCTCCTTGCGGCTTATCGTGCCCCCTCATGTTGTGAAGGTGATCAAGAGGATTTTTCTCACGGAAGAGGGGCGTGCCGCGTTAGTGGATCGATCACTTCCAGATGATGTTCAGGTGGTGCTTCGAAAATTGGAACATGCGCCAAAGGGCTTACTTCGTTCCTCTCTCATTCATGCGATCCCAAATGCTTCCGCCACGCTGACCTCTGTCAAAAAGAAAGGATGGGTCGTCCAGCGGACGAGGGTACCTTCCCGTTCCAATACGAGGAATCAGGTGAGTGCAAGTCTCCCTGGGGAAAAACCCTCAGCTCCAGTTGTGTGGGATCTGTTTGATCAACCTGACAAGAATGCTGTAGCCGCTCTTTCTGAACAGCTGTCATTTGTGAATGGAGAATCTCCATTATGGAGCACGATCTCAGATGCGTTAAGAACCGGAGAGTTCCAGGAAACGGTTGTGGTGGGTGCTAAATCGTTACGGCAGAACCTTCTAATGAAAACGATTCAGGCTATCTGCCGACAGGGGAAGCAGGCGATTGTGCTGGTGCCTGAGGTTCATCAAGCGGAAACGTTGGGTGAACATTTGCGTAAGGTCTGGAAGGATCAGGTTGAAATTTATCATGGCCATCTTTCATCGAGTGACCGTTCTACCAGATGGGAACGGATCCGTCAGGGTCAGGCAACTATCGTGGTGGGGACGAGATCCGCGCTGTTTCTCCCGTTTTCCGATGTCAGTCTTATATGGGTCGAACATGAAGGGGATGCGTCTTACAAGGACGAACGTCTGCCCTATTATCATGCGCGGGATGTGGCACAGATGCGAGGAGAAGTTGATGGGGCCCTCGTCGTCTATGGTGCTACCCGTCCATCTCTTGAAACCTATTCGCGATTTCGAGGGCAGATCGCGTTTCCCACTGAGTCGTCCGGCTCCCCTGTTCCGTCTATAGAGATGGTTGATCTGGGTACACTACCCTTTGGAACTACGCTGTCCTCCATGTTGCTGGACGGTATGACGCAGGCGTTAGATGCGGGGCAACAAGTCATTCTTCTTCTCAATCGCAAAGGGTTTTCCCGGGCCCTGATTTGTCGGGATTGCGGGCAGGCGCCTAATTGTTTGGAATGCGGGGTGACCTTAAGACTGTTTCATCGTCCCACTCGTTTAGTCTGTTCGTATTGTGACCGGAGTCAGCCCGCTCCTGAAACCTGTTCGGCCTGTCAGGGGACAATCTTTCGGTTTTCTGGTATGGGAACGCAACGACTGGAGGAGGAGCTGGCAGGCCTGTTTCCTTCATGCTCTATGGTCAGGATTGATCGTGAGAATGTGAAGACTGCGGAAGAGGCGATGAGGATTTTGCGACGTTTTCGTGATAAAGAGATTCAGGTGTTGATTGGAACAGAACTTTTGCTGCACCAAGCAACTCCCCCGACTGCTAAGTTGATTGCCTTTCCTCAAGCCGATATCGGGCTGCATATTCCAGATTTTCGTTCTGCCGAGCGCACGTTCCATCTTCTTTCGAAGGCCGTGGTCTTAGCCCATGATGAGCAGCAACCCGGGCAGGTCATTCTTCAAACCCGTATGCCGGATCATCATGCGTTCAAGGCGATTCATCAACATGAGCCATCTGTGTTTTATGATCAAGAATGTGAGTTGCGAGAAGCCTTAGGGTATCCTCCTGCCACGCATGTCATTCTGTTGGTTGTCACGGGGGCGCAAGCTGATCGTGTTCAATGTGTGGTTGATTTTCTCGGACAACAATTGAAAAAGTCCGGGGTGTACGGGGCCTTGCCTCAAAATGGCCAAGGGATGTTGGGGGTGCCCACGGTGCTAGGGCCGCTGAGTTCGCGGAAACCTGGACGTCACAAAAAGAACCGAACCATCTTCCTTATCAAATCATGTAATTTGCTAGATACTCAAGAACGTCTTCGAAAGATTCAGCATGCCTACGACCAACAATTTGCGAAAGAACCGGTTGTGTATGAAGTGCATGTCGATCCCCTTGACATACAATAGTATCGCACTTACCGGGATTTCTTTTTGGATTTTTTCTTTTTTGGTGGTGAGGATGATGCTGGAACGGGAAAAGAAGAATGGATGATGGGTCCTTGGGTCCTTTTGTATATTCCATAGGCAAATGTCATCCAAAACACGCCGGAGAAGAGACCAAATATCACGGCTGTGAAAATTCGTTCCAAATCTTCCATCGGTGGCTCAGGCCCTAATTGTTGTAGAGCAGTCATTTCCAGCATGGGCCAGGCTAAACTTTCCACACCCAACAATAGAGTGCATATGGCCCAGATGTATCCCGTAGACGGACATTTCCAGGCCAGCACAACTGCCAGCCCAATGGCCATGGCGATCCCAATTGGAATAGGTAAGGCGCCAAACAAGAGCCAGAGTCCCACCGTTACCGCTACGCTGCCTAAGACGGCATTCACGTGATGCCACACATTGTCAGTCATTCGGAAAAGTTCTCCTAAGGGCTCGCGAAATAATAACTTCCCATTTTCGCATCCCACCTTCAGGCCAGCTTGGGCCGATCTTCACTCGTACAATCCTCAGCGTAGGCATTGGCTACGCTTGCGGTTGTGCTCCCTCAGGTCGACCCAATCTGCCCTAAATCTGGGTGCGAAGTCTGGGAAGTTATTATTTCGCGAACCCTAAGGTTCCCGAAGGGCACTCACCTTATCACAGGTCTCCTTTCCCCAGCACCTCACACGAAGGAAGTTTTTTAGTCCAGACCTATCGACCAATATCGGTGAGCGGTTCGGACGTGACGGTACATTCTCCACGAGGGTTGTTTGTGAATGTATTGGATTGGTGTAGTTCCTCTGGCTTTGGCGTGGGTTCGCAGTCTGGCGTTAGAACAGCTCCCCAATGGGCATTTTTCTCAAATGTATTCTCAAGGATAAGGGCTTGTGCTTGAGAAAAAAGCAGCAGTCCACTCAGCATGTTGTCACGGCACAGGTTCTTAATGATGTCAGGCCGAGTTCCATGATCTCGGACTGCAATGCCGAAATGATGGTTGCCAAAACAGTGATTCTCTCGTAAGTACGGTTGAGCGCCCGCAAAGACAAACACGCCGGATTCGCGGTTATGAGAAATCTCGTTGGCCTGTAAAGTTGGACGGCAATCAGGCCCATAGATCACCACACCGGACAATAAGCCGTCGGTTGCTCGACAATGTGAGATTGTGCAGGTCGAATCTAAAATGTTCATGGCTGAATGTTGGTCGCTGCCCACATAGCGAAAGGTGATCCCACTGATTTGTCCGCCTGTCACGCGCTGTAGATAGCAGGGGCCACTCCGTCGACTGAAAATGGTGACCTGATCGCGACTGGCCCCGATGAGGTAGATTGGCCGTTCGGTGATCACCAGGCGATCTTCATATGTCCCGGGGCGGATGAAAATTTGATCGGTTGATTCTGCTTGCTTGATTGCTTCGCTGGGAATGGCAAAACAGTCCTGCTGATTGG
>QIMB01000299.1 GCA_003233615.1 Nitrospirota bacterium | reverse complement strand
GGTACGTACGTGAGTTGGATGGTGCCAAAGTCTGGTAAGCCCGTTTTTGGACATATAGCAGTGTATTCAGGAATGTTAATTGTGATGACGTATCCAGGGTATTGGTTGGGCCACGTCTCCAAACGAGGCAATTTAGCTGTCAAGCCGCTTTTGGCATGCGCTTCGGTGTAGGCTGATTTAGACTGTTGTTTTGTGGATTTCATTGAGTGTGAGTCTCAATAGACTGAAAAGATGTGCGTTTGTAAGGGGAAAAAGCTAGTTTACCCTTTTCTGAATTTTTCTCGCAACTTACTTTTGTGTTTTCTTGAGAATGTCCCTACCAGATGGCTATAATCCCTATCTTGTTCGGCATGCTGTATCTCTTGCCTGTGCCGGCGTGAATCATCCATAAGGTGTTTGTAACCTGAAATTTTTTCTGTAAAGTGCGCCTGGTTCCAGATAAGGCGAACGACAGAATTTTGTCATTATCCGAGATTATAACTATGGTAGAAGCTGACGATTTTGTGAAAGGGCTTCAAGGGATTGGATTCGACTTCTTTACGGGAGTGCCGGATACAATACTTGGTGGGATTATTGCGCATTTAACTGAAGAAGGTCTCTACACACCTGCTGTCCGTGAAGATGAAGCGGTGGCCATGGCGGCTGGCGCATATTTTGGTGGGAAAACCCCAGCAGTTCTCATGCAGAATTCGGGGTTAGGCAATGCGCTGAATGTGTTGGAATCGCTGAATCTCATTTATCGCATTCCGTGTCTGTTGCTTGTGTCGTGGCGCGGGTTTGAAGGCAAAGATGCACCTGAGCATTTGGTAATGGGTGAGACAATGACGACGCTTTTGGATACCGTGAAAATTCCTCATCGAACACTTTCGGCTGAGACGATGGTCGACGATCTCCAATGGACGGCGAAAACATTCATGGAACAACGAATTCCTGTGGCGTTGCTTTTGAAAAAGAGCATTGTCAAAACGGTGCAACCCTAATGGGTAATATTAGCTTTGATGCGAGAGAGGTCTCACTATGATTGGTCCAGAAGAAGGGGTGATGCAAAGTCGGGCACAAGCCATGGCCGCGATTTTTGAATTAATGACTGATCAACCTCTCATTGTCTGTAATGGATTTCCTTCTCGTGAAGCCTGCAAACTACGGGACCGCGATCAGAATTTTTATATGATCGGGTCTATGGGTGTCACGGCTGGTATTGGATTAGGCTTGGCTCTCGCACAACCTCAGAAAACAGTGGTGGTGTTTGATGGCGATGGAAATGTCCTGATGGGTTTGGGAACGTTGGCAACGATTGGCGCACTCAAGCCGAAGAACCTCATTCATGTGGTGTTTGATAATGAAGTGTATGGAACAACAGGGAACCAGCCCACGTATTCGCGGGTGGTTGGATTAGATAAAATGGCGAGAGCCGCGGGTTACGTCAATGTGGAGCGAGTATGGGAAAAGGAAGATATTGTGTATGAATTTAAGGCCATGCTCGCGGATTCCGGGCCGAGCTTTTTGTTGATAAAAATTAATGAACAATTGGAGGAGGCTGATCGCATTGCATTCACGCCACCGGAGATGACGAAGCGGTTCAAGGAAAGCCTGTCGTAGTCAGTCAATCATAATGTATGGATGAAATACTTGTGGTAAAGGAATTCAAGAGATGATTTTATTAAATCCCGGTCCGGTGAATGTATCTGACCGTGTGCGACAGGCCTTGCTTCAACCGGATATTTGTCATCGGGAATCGGAATTTTCAGAGTTACTGAGTGATATTCGCAAAAAATTGCTGCAAGCGTTCGTTCCTGGGGAGGCAGACGAGTATACGGCAATTATTCTTACGGGCTCTGGAACAGCAGCGGTCGAAGCGGCGCTGCTGTCCAGCATGCCTTTAGGAAAACGAGCTATGGTCATTACCAATGGTGTCTATGGCGATCGGATGTCGTCCATGATCAAAATGCATCGTCTAGGTGTCCCTGATCTGAAGTATGATTGGGGTGTGGCCCCGGATCTCGATATGATCGAGTTGGCACTCAAGCAACATCCCGAAGTGGGTACTGTTGCTATGGTCCATCATGAAACGACATTGGGCTTTATTAACCCAACCAAAGAAATTGCCGAAATCGTGGATCAAAAAAACCGTGTGTTTATGGTGGATTCGGTGAGTGGTTTGGGGGGAGAGGCTTTGGATATCGGTGGCAGTAAGATGTATCTGGTGGCTGGGGCTGCACAGAAATGTATCCAAGGATTTCCAGGTGCGGCATTTGTCATCGTTCGGAAGGGTTTCATGGAGAGTGTGATGAAATACCCTAAACGCTCCTGGTATTTGAATTTAGCGAATTATTATGAAGACCAAGAGCGCGGGACGATTCCGTTTACACCGGCCGTTCAGGTGTATTATGCCTTTCGGGAAGCCTTGGATGAATTGTTGGAGGAAGGGGTTGCAAATCGTTTCACACGATTTCAGGGATACGCATCGAGCATTAGAACACGGATGCAAGAACTGGGTATTCAAGCGGTCTTACCGCCCGAGGTCCAGAGTAATACCTTGACGGCTTTTCATTTACCCGAAGGCGTGTCCTATGAGCACCTTCATGATGAGTTGAAGCACGCGGGGTTTATTATTTATGCGGGACAAGGTCAGCTAGAGCACAAAATCTTTCGGGTGGCCAATATCGGTGCGTTAACGAAGGAGAATATCGACGGCTTTCTGTTGGCCTTTCAGTCAACTTTGGAGAAGGCTCGAAAATGAAGGCTATTATTTTTGCCGCGGGTGTGGGGAAGCGCTTACAGGCGGTGACCCAAGGCAAGCCCAAATGTCTTGTAGAAATCGGTGATCGAAGCCTCTTGTCGCGACATATCGAGTGTTTGAATCAGTTGGGCGTTCATCAGATTGTCTTGGTGGTGGGGTTTGCGCAAGACCAGATACGTGCTGCGATGGCTGCTGAGTTTCCCTCACAAGATATTCAATGGGTTGTGAACGATCAATTTACTCGGGGAAGTATACTGTCATTATGGGTCGCGAGAGATGAAATGGACGACGATGTCGTCCTGATGGATGCCGATGTCTTTTATGCCCAGGAGATTTTGTCTCGTTTAGTGCGATCGTCCAAATCCTCGGTTTTGCTGATGGATGAGACGGTGAAGCAGGAATCCGAAGAATGTATGGTCGCTGCTCGAGGTGGACGTGTCCTATCGTTGAGCAAGGTTCTTCCGGCAGATTATGAAGAAGCTGGAGAAGGAGTAGGATTTTTGAAGGTCCAAAAGCGAGATGTTCCTGCGTTGATCCGTTCTGTTCAGTCCTCTATCGATGCTGGTAAGATGGATATAGAATACGAGGACGCACTTGCGACATTTTTTCAGGATGTGCCTGTTGGGTATGAAAAAATTGGGGGGTTACCCTGGATCGAAATCGACTTTCCCGAAGATGTTGACCGAGCGACTTTACAGATCTTGCCTGTCCTACAAGCCAAGAATGGTGAAATCCCGACTGTTCCGGTGACGTCCTAGTCATCGTTGATGTGCAGCTCATTATGGATGGTATTCTTAAACAAGAAACGACAGATGCCGTTGATACGGCCATTTTATTGACGTCGTCAGGAGTCTTTGCCTCGAGGAACGCAGATCCCGGGGAACCCATACCCAGTCCGCTGACTCGTGTTGGTGGCATGACCTTGTTTCAACGGGCTGTGCTTACACTTCAGCGAGGTGGAATCTCACAAATTTTGGTATTAGCGGGAAAAGAGGAGTCCGCGTTGCGCGAACTCTTGCACGAAGATAGCCGCCTTCAGGCGGCTGTTCGCTGGCTACCAGTTCGAGAATTTCCCCCGTATGATCCCCAAACCTGGGAAACGTTGGCCGAAGAATTCAGTGGTGCATGTATGGTCGTTGGTTGTCATACGGTGTTTTCTCTTTCACTGATCCAGCGACTACGCCAAGAAGGCGCACAGGGCAGAGCTGTTGTGGTCGTGGGGCAGCCTGGGCTATTATTGGGGAAATCCTGGTGTCGTTGTGAGGCCTGAAGCGCTTGAAGGAGGGGCTACGTCTGCCGTGCTGTTCCAAGACGGTTCCCATGCCTCGACATTGGGCACACATTCTGATTCTAGCGCGAGATCTGAGTCACGGTTGCCTATTGTCGGTGATTTGCTGGTGCTGCCAGGCCGATTATTAGGGATTTCAGGCATGTTGCAAGCCTCTGGAACCAATCCCTTGCGCCTCGCCTTAGAACAGGCTGCGGTAGAAGGTATGGTTCATGCGATTCCCGGTCAGAGTCATGGGTTTCGAGATGTTCGTGGACCCAATGGGCCAAGATTAGCCGAACAGACATTAGTGCGTTCTCTCCAGAGCATGAAAGGTGGGCTGGATGGCATTGTCGATCGGTATTTCAATCGAAAGTGTTCTGGTCCGCTCACGCGGTTGTTTTTACAGTTGAGATGGACGCCCAATGCGATCACGATCGTGTCTATGATGATCGGCTTGGTCTCCGCCGGGTTCTTTTTTCCGGGCTCATGGGAATTTGCGTTGATTGGCGCGTTGCTCTTTCAGGTGTCAGTGATTATTGATTGTTGCGATGGCGAGGTGGCTCGGCTGACTTTTTCAGAATCGAAGTTTGGTCAGGAATTAGATATTTGGGCGGACAACATTGTTCATATAGCCATCTTTGCGGGGATTGCCTGTGGGGCCTACCTCCAGGGGCCATGGGAACAGACACATCTCCCACTGATTCTAGGAGCTTCCGCTGTATTGGCGAATGTGGTGTCGTTGTTATTGGTGAACATTGCGCGACAATTGCGATCCCGGCCACGGGATACGCAGCGGCTCAGTAAACGCGAACGCCAACAAATTGAATTTCTGTTAGGCAATGTGGCGAATCGTGACTTTTCCGTTGTAGTCCTGATCTGTGCTGGTTTGGGTGTCTTACATTGGTTTTTAGCGCTTGCCGCGATTGGCTCATGGTTCTTTGTCATGTCAATGGCTTGGTGTCTTCGTCGAAACCTCGTCTCACGTGTGTAGGGACATGGACACTATCACTACACCATCGCACTGCCATCTTCCGGCCACCTTTGATCGATTCTCATTCACACAATCCTCATAATAGTCCAATGATTCCTGCAGTTGTGCTCAATCACATCGACCAAATCCGACCTCAATCTGAAAGCGATTATAGGTATATTTGCATTGTCTAAGTCCATTAAACTCGTTTTCCTGCTTATTGGGCTCATCGGCCTGATCGGGACAGTCTTCTATATCGGTCTCGAACAAATCGTTCACGCAGTGTCGCAACTCGGTCCTTTCTCCCTTTTCATCATTCTGCTGCCTATGGTTGTCGTGTATGGGCTTGACGCCTTGGGCTGGCGGCTCACGTTAGGAGTCTACGCAAAAAATGTTGGATTCCTCCGCTTGTGTGCCATTCGGATGGCCGGAGAGACCATCAATGTCACCACGCCCGCGGCCTACGTGGGTGGGGAACCCTTGAAAGCCTATCTCCTCAAGCAGTATGGCGTGCCGATGGTCGAGGGCTTGGCGTCGGTCATTACCGCAAAGACGACCATGACATTGGCACAAGTGCTGTTTATTTTGCTTGGTTTAGGCTTAGGGCTTTGGATTATAGGCGATATCACGCACTACTGGATGACCATGGTGGTGAGCTTGGGACTCCTGGCATTTGGAGTAGCGCTGTTTGTCGTGTTTCAGCGCCATGGGATTGGTATGGGCTGTTTAACCATGGTGCGAGCCTGTGGCATTCGATTGACGTTTCTCGAAGCCCGAGAACAACAATTGCGAGAACTTGATGACACCATTCGTCAATTTTATTCAAAAAATCGGCGAACATTTTATGTGGCGTTGACAACATTTTTTCTGGCGTGGCTTTGCGAGTCTCTGGAAGTGTACGCAATTTTGTATTACCTGGATGTGGGTATCGATGTGTGGACAGCCATTTCGATTGCGGCGCTGACTGTTTTTATTAAAGGAGGCACATTTTTTATTCCAGGGAGCCTCGGGGCCCAAGAAGTGGGCTACACCCTGTTGCTGATGAGTTTCGGGTATACCGAAGTGGCGGGAATAACCTTTGCGCTGATTCGGCGATTACGAGAAATTCTGTGGATTGTCATTGGGTTGGGGTGTTTGATGTTGTTAAAAGGCAAGGATATTCCGATAGCAACTGAGCCGACTTCATCATTGTAGCCGGTTTTGTATTGGGTGAATCTCGCTGGAGAATATGTACACGACCAATACTTGAACGGTATGATTCCTCTGGGAAATAATGAGGGAATCTATTTTTGAGACAAAGGGCTCACGAAATGATAACTCCCTAGAATTCGCGCGCAGATTTGGGGCAGATTGGGTCGATCTGAGGGCGCACACCCGCAAGCGTAGCCAAGCCTACGCTGAGGATTGTGCAAGTGAAGATCGCCCCAAGGTGGCCTGAAGGTGGGATGCGAAAATGGGTAGTTATCATTTCGTGAGCCTTAAGGGGAGCAATACCGTGGATATTCAATTAGGAACCAATATCTTACGCAATACCAATGGAACGTTTTTGGCTCATGGGAAAGAGCAGCTCCGCATTGAGTTGATGGAAGACCAACAGAAATTGGTGCTGACGATGGGGGTGTTTATGCCCACTGGGACTGAAGTGGCCACCTTGAAGCAGAATGCATGGGAAAATAATCCGAATGACCGTTTCCTGCTGACGAGTACGCCTGAAATGATCAAGGTCGAAGATACCACCCTAAAAACAACCGTCATGGAAATTCATAAAGCAGAGAATCACAATGTCAGTATTTCCGCCGCGAAGTTCTATACATCCAAAGGAACACTCTCCGAAGTCTCTGCCGAATGGTGGCGTGTCGGCAACAAAATGGAGCTGACCGGCATCGACACCGATCTCGAAGGCGGAGCCATCGAATTCCCCGAATAATTCGAACTGCCCCGAATCAACTCCACCGTTCCTATTCCCGTGTGATTGAAATCCAGTCTCTCCGTCATTCCCGCATGAGTTAGCCGGAATCCATCTAACTTTTCCTTTTGATTGATTCTGTTCCTGCCTACGGAGTCGAAGCGATTTTTTTGTTTAGCGGTTCTTTACCATTGTGGAACAAAGACCGATAACGAAGTTGCGGGGTTTTCCCTTTTCCCGTTGAAAATTTAAGAAGGCCAAACTTGGTCTTGTCTTGGGAAACCACTGTGAAAATGACGGCATCAAAATGTTGCTCTATGACTTTCCTGCTTGGCTTGTTCTGTGTGTTGTCATTTCTGATGCAAGGGGAACTGGTTTTTGCTTCACAGTCTAGAAGTACTGTTTCTTCACCCTCTTACTCCGAAACTGCCAAACCCAAAATCTTTTGGGATACTTATTACAAGACCAAAGGCCCTGTTTCCGGGCCACGTGCACCTCGACTGACTGAAGCGTCTTATCCGACGGAATTTGGGAAAAGTCGGGTGGTGGTGTGGATTGTGGCGCAACAACATGTGTATTGGGGTGGCTTTGTTGTGGGGGCTCTGTTCCTGGTAACGGTGTTGGAAGTGATTGGGCTGATGGGTTGGGGATCTGGTCTCCCGCAGTCCTATGATCGTTTTGCCACAGAGATTTTTCGGTTCATTGTCTTGGCGTTGGGCATAGCTGCGGGTTTAGGAGGGCTTTTTCTGATCAGTTTGCTGGTGTTGTATCCTGACCTGACGACGTATCTTACTACTATCTTTCGCCCTGTTTTTCTTGGGTATGGAGTTCTCGTGATTAGTTTTACCCTCTTGATGTATGGATATTATTACTCCTGGGAAAAGATGCAGGGCGGCTTGGCGAAATGGCTGCATGTCAGCTTGGGGGTGCTGGTGAATGTGATGGGGATTGTGTTGACGATGCTGGGGAATACCTGGACTAGTTTTATGCTCTCTCCGGCGGGGGTCGCTGAGAATGGGGCATTTTTGGGAAATATTTGGCATGTGATTCATACTGCCTTATGGAATCCGTTCAATGTTCATCGGATAGCCAGCCACATCATTCTAGGGGCTTGTGTGGTTGCGGTCTATGGCGCGTATCGCGCGATGACCGCTCTATCTTTCGAGGAACGACAGCATTACGACTGGTTGTCCTG
>QIMB01000393.1 GCA_003233615.1 Nitrospirota bacterium | reverse complement strand
ATCGCTTTGGGAACTCCAGGGAATAACACCAATTGTTCAGGGGTGGTCACGTACCCATGATCCTCATTTAACGTTCCATCACGATCCACAAACACAGCAATATTCTCTGGAATCAACCTAGAAGCCTGTCGTAGATTAGACGGATCTACTGCGGTTGCGCCGGATTTGGCCAGATTGTCCGATCCTTTTCGTTCAATAGTCCCCACTATTCGCCTCAAATGATCAAACAATCTGACTCAAACCTACACAACCTCATGACGATCGCTAATCTCGGACAGACTCCTAGCCATCATCCAACATACCAAGCTGACAAGCGAGGAAACGATCCATTCGCTCCATAATCGCCACGACAATCTGATCTGTAGAAATTTGCGTCATACAGCGATGATCAATAGGGCATGAGCGCAGCAAGCAGGGCGAGCATCTGACTTGCTCTTGAATGATGCAATGTTCCCCGCCTAAGAGTCCTGTTGCTTCAGGATCGGTAGACCCAAAAATAGCCACCACCGGAACCCCAAGCGCGTGGGCTATATGCATAGGGCCGGTATCATTGGTGACTAACATGGCACAACAACGTAACACGCCCATCAACTCTCGAATCGTTGTCTTGCCCGACAACACAATCGGGTGGGAACGCATTCGATTAGCAATCTCCATTCCAAGAGATTCCTCTCCCTTCGCTCCGATGAGCACACAACGAACAGAAGAAAATTCAGGGTGTGAGCGCTGAATCTGCTCGACAAGTTGATCCCCTAACTCTGCAAATCGTTCTGATAGCCAACGCTTAGCCGAACCATAGACTGACCCTGGATTCATTCCCACAAACAGAACATTTGGGGAAGAGCATACTTCAGTAAATTGTGACTGACACGCGAGTTGATCGTTCGACGTCACAACCAGTTTTGGAGTACGAGCTATTGAAGGAACATGGGTTATGGCCTGCACAAGTTGTTGATAATAACGTACCTGGTGCAAAGATTGTTGCTGAGGAAGTGGAACCCGTTGAGATAAGAGCCAGCCTCTCCCGTCGGTGGCATATCCAATTCGAATAGGAATGTTCGCGAGTATAGCCAGGACAGCCGCTTCAAACGCATTTTGAAACAGCACCGCCATATCAAAGGCTCTTTTCCGCATGACGCGACTCAGCCTTGCAAGTCCGAAAAGCCCCTGATGCTCAGCTTGGTGATCATACACAATGACATCATTAATTTCACATTGCCCTTGCAATATATCCGCAATAGTCGGCCTTGCTAACACCGTAATGTGAGCTTTCGTAAAACAATCGCGCAAATCCATCAGCGCCGGCAAACACATGACTGCATCCCCAATCCAATTGGGCACACGGACAAGAATATTATGTGGGGCAATACCACTCATCGTACACCGTTAGACTGATGAGACCAACTCAATCCACTCTCACATCACTCATACCAAACCGGCACGATCTAAAAGCTGGGGAATATGATGTTCACCAGCCATAAACTCCATATCGATAGTAAGCAACCAAACTGGATCCTCCGCTGTAAACCATTCCCGGAGCTTCACGGCATCTTTTTCTGTGGTCATCACTATCCAATGGTCAGATTGGTTGATTTTTTTTCGAATCATGTTGACCTCATTCTGACCATAGGCACAATGATCAGGAAATTGAAGTTCTTCACACACGTCCGCACCGCAACCTGCTAACATTTCAGAAAATGAACGCGGATTCCCTATCCCACTCACAACGATGAGAGGCATGTTCATAAGAAACGTCAACGGCCTGACTTGTCCTGTCACAAGATGGTGAACACCCTTGGGAATCGACTTCAGAATAATGGGACTCAGTGATTGTCCTATAGCCTTTTCAAGACATGCCTGGACAGGCTGAATAGATGAGAGAGAGTCTGCCCGCGTGAAGACGACAGCTTCAGTCCCTTTGATTACTTCTAAAGGTTCTCGTAATCGACCTGAGGGCAAGACGCCTGAAAGACCATTGACATCTGTCGAATCGAACAACACCACATCCACATCTCGATACAATGATACATGTTGGAAGCCATCATCTAAAAGAAAACAATCACAGCTGGTCTGTTCCAATACCCACTCGCCCAAACGAAACCGATCAGATCCCACCGCCACAATTGCCCACGGACAATGATTGGCAATTAATATAGGCTCATCACCCGATACTCGCCACTCTTTGACGTGACCCTGCCCATCGGACACCATAAGATATGTTGATGGGTCCTGCCGTCCATACCCACGACTGAGAATAGCCACACGTTTCCCCTTCGCATGGAGAAATTTGGCTAACCATATAACAAATGGCGTCTTACCCGTTCCTCCAACCGTCAAGTTACCTACACTGACCACGGGTTTTGGTAAATAGTGTTTCCGCAACCACTTTCGTTGATAGGCCATTCGCCGAATTCGGACTATCATTCCATAGAGCATTGCGATTCCTTGCAACGCCCAAGGGCAGGATTTTTTGAACCACGTCCACATTCCCTGATAAAAAGACATGTGAGATAAAGAGGAGGTGTTCACCACACACACGTGATCTGGTCGCCGACTTAAGGGAACATCGTTCGTGATGATTCGAAGCGGTTATCCATAGCATCAGGACTTTGCATAGAAGAATCGAGATGGGGATATACGGAATCATGTGCTGTGGGACCTGAAGAGTTGAGCAATTGGCCAATCAACTCCAGATTTTTCTTCACAACACCTCGATTTGCCTGAACAACCGACAAGGCGTGCCTTCCCATCTGCTCAGCTTCTGTAGGGCATTCAAGCAAACGTAAAAAATGTGTGGCTAAATCCTTGGGCTGCTTAATTTGAATAGCCCCACCAGCTTGAAGTAATTGATGTGCAAGATCTCGACAATGATCCACATAAGGACCAAAAAACACAGGCCGTCCCCATTGAGCTGGCTCAAGCACATTATGCCCGCCGACAGGAACCAACGTTCCCCCAACAAATCCAACAAAACCCAAACCATAGACATACGGCAATTCCCCTCGCGTATCCAACAGAATCACTCGAGGGGATTGCTGGTGAGTCGATGCGGGGTTCTTCTCTGCCATCTGGCTACGTCGAACACAAGACATTCCAAGCTGCGCGATGAGACCTTCAATTTCAGAGGCACGTTCAATATGCCTTGGCGCAAGAACCAGCACAACATGTTTCCGGGAATCACACAACGATTGATAGGCGGACAAAAGATGCTCTTCCTCACGAGGATGCGTACTCCCCGCTACAATCACTGATTCTCCATCACTAATGCCTAAAGATGTTCGAAGGGCCTTCATCGAATCCACAGCATTCGAGTCAGCGAGCAATTGATCACATTTCATATTACCTGTCACGTGGACCACATTCACGTGGGCACCTAATTCTGTAATTCGTTCAGCATCATGATCTGATTGCATCAAGGCGAGGGTCATCGTTGCCCATACCGGCTTCATAAATCTCTTTACCAAACGATACCGGGAAAAAGATCGGGAAGAAATTCGTCCATTAATTAGGCACACCGGAACCTGATGTTGCTTGAGGCATGTGAGTAAATTTGGCCAAATTTCCGATTCGACAAGAAGAAATAACCGTGGCTTCAGCATTCGAACATAACGGGTGACGGCCCACCACATGTCCAATGGCGCATAACAATGGGTAGCAACCCCCTGCAATTGATTCAATACCAACTCTCGTCCGGTTTCCGTCACAGTTGAAACAATAATTTCCTGGCATGGATCAGCTGTCTTCATAGCCTTCAGTAAAGGAACAATGGCTGTCACCTCTCCCAATGAAACCGCATGAACCCACACGACCGATCCAGTCAAACAACGCAGCGGTGCAGGAACTTTTCCCAATCTAGCAAGAAGCCCTCGTTGACATCGTTTCTTCGTCAGCAACAGACCGATGATGAAGGGGAAACCCAACATCAGCACTATATTGTAGGCTAACCACAACATGAGACCGTTACCTGAAAGAGGAAGAGGAGTCTTGGCATGTGGCATGAAGAAAACTCGCAGCGGGATCAGACTGTTGGACAGCCAATTCTGCTTGTTCAGTTAAGTGATTCAGGATAACTTCTAACGTAACCCCATGTTGAACTAATTCATCTTTCTTGAGAGTTGATTCAACCAAGATGGGGCTTCCCCACACAAAAAGTCCTTGGGAGAAAGGAAAAGGGACTTGAAATTGATCCCAACTAGAAAAGACTTTTTTTTTGAGCAGGCAAAGGTCAAAGGCACAATGGGAAAGCCAGTGAGCTTGGCCAAAGATATAACTCCCATTTGTACATGACAAGCCGGACCACGAGGTCCATCGGGGGTCACGACTAAATCCTGGCCTTGCCGTCCCGCGCTCACAAGTTGACGCAGGGCTTGCATACCTCCACGCGAACTTGAACCGCGAATCGCTCTAAAACCAAATTGCTTCA
>QIMB01000443.1 GCA_003233615.1 Nitrospirota bacterium | reverse complement strand
CGCCACGCGATCAAAATGCTGTTGTTCGATGGCCAGATGAGCATGCGCGGCTTTCATATCTGACCCGCGATAGCTCACCGGCCCTCCTAACGCCTGACTGAAAAAGGTCACTTGTTGGCGTTTCAATGTGTCCATATCAATGCCAACAAAAAATGGGACTAAGAATGGATCGGCCAGCACATGCTCATAGAACGCCTCGACTGTCGACTTGACTGCGGGTTCCCCACCGATATGTTCATATACTGATACCGCCAATTCTATTTCTCCCATTTCAGTCATCTCCCTTTGTACGACAACACCACACCGTATCAATGATGAGTCTCATTGATGCCGCTCATCCTTCTTTCAGTTGTGGAACCTGGACCACTTTTGCCATATCCAAGATCAGCAATAATCGTTCATCTAATTTATGGACGCCCGTGATAAGCTCTCGCGCAATCCCTTTCATTGTCGGTGGAGGCGGCTCAAATGTGTCATCAGACACATCCAAGACATCGCCAATATCGTCCACCAAAAGGCTCACAGGACCATCATCCGTCCGCACCACCACATTCATGGGCGGGGTATTCTCCTCTCGATCCTCCAACTCCAACCGGCGGCGCAAATCAATCGCTGTCACAATTTGTCCTCGAAGATTGATCAACCCGCTCACCACTGGAGAGGCCAAAGGTACTTGCGTCATGGGTTGAAATTTAATGACTTCCTGCACACCTAAGACATTCACTCCGAAAAACAACCCATCTAAATAAAACGTACAATATTGTTTCGGTTCACTCATGCGTTACACTCCTACACATTCCTCAACAGGTTCCTCAACAGGTTCCTCAACAGGTTCCTCAACAGGTTCCTCAACAGACCCTTCAATCTCACACCCCGTATAATCCTGGATGAGTTGTTGAACATTGACGACATCAGTCACATGTTCCTGAATGATCGCCGAGTACAAAATAGCTGGATGAGTGGACGCCTTTTTCACTTCCAGATCCTCCTCCACAATATCCACGATTCGATCCACCATGAGCCCAAGGCGCTGACGATCATGAGAAATGACAACCATTTGAATCGTTTCGGCTATACCAACATCAGACGATTCCGCAATGCCGAGCACCTGAGACAGACGAATAAGGGGAAGAATCTCACCGCGATATTGAATCACGTCACGCCCACTCGCTTGCTCCAAAGAGACCATTTTAATTTCTTCTAAACGGGCAACCATCTTCAAAGGAATCGCTAATTGTCCGGTCTCCCCAACTTTGACAATCAATAAAGTTTCCCGGTGACTTGTTCCCTCAAGGTTCGTATTGATCTGATCAATGTGTGTCCCATCGCTGTGTTGAATGGTCATTCCAGCATGATTGGCTAAACCCAATACATCCAGTATGAGCGCGACTCGTCCATCTCCCATAATTGTGGCCCCGGCAAACACCGGCACACTTTTCAATTGCTTGCCCAGGGGTTTCACCACGATTTCTTCCGTATCATTAATTTCATCGACTAACAAGCCAAAGCGTTGTGCATCAGCTTGTAGCACCACAATGTTCACGACATCTTCGCTGGATTCAGCCTCTTGATCTTCTCTCTGATCTGAGGCCAAACCCACAGCCTGGTTTAAATGCAACAAGGGCAACAGATTTCCTCGAAGACGACAAACCGATGCCCCATGAACCGTATTGATACTTTTCGTTATTTGTTCCCCTTCTAAACGGACCAATTCCAACAAACTCACCTGCGGAATAGCAAAACGTTCCTGTCCGGTCATAACGATCAACGCCGGGATAATGGCCAACGTCAACGGCACCTTGAGCTTAATGGTCGTCCCTTTTCCTAGGGTGGTTTGGATATCGATGCTCCCGCCAATTTTTTCGATATTGGTTTTCACAACATCCATTCCCACTCCTCGCCCTGAAACATTTGTCACTTTTTCGGCTGTCGAAAATCCCGGCATAAAAATAAGATTGAGTAATTCCCGCTCACTCATGCGAGAGATGTGTTCTTGTGACACAAGACCTTTTTTCACAGCTATTTCCGCTAGCCGTTGAGTATTGATCCCTCCTCCATCATCCGTGATTTCAATATTGACTTGTCCGCCTTCATGATAGGCGCGGAGCAACATCATACCCTCTGGATTTTTCCCATTGGCTTGACGAACCTCTGGCATTTCGATGCCATGATCCACTGAATTTCTCACCAGATGCGTGAGTGGATCTTTAATGGCTTCAATCAAGGTCTTGTCAAGTTCCGTCTCTTTGCCCTCCATTTCAATGCGAATGTGTTTCCCGCAGTTGAGAGATAAATCCCTGATGACACGCGGAAATTTTCCAAAAATATTGCCAATCGGCTGCATGCGCGTTTTCATGATGCCTTCCTGCAGCTCGGACGTAATCAAACTCAGTCGCTGAGAAGACGTTTGCAAGTTCGCATCATCCTGAATAACTGGAGATTGAAGAATCTGATTTCTGGTAAGGACTAATTCCCCTACCATATTCATCAACTTATCCAGCAGTCCAACATCGACGCGAATACTGGAATCCACAGCAGAAGGGGTCTTCCCATCACCTGTAAGTGCAGGCTTTTCCGGTTTTCCTTGAAGAGCAACAGCTCCCTCGACCTTCCCAGCCATGGCTTCAACATTCTGCGGCGTTGAAATACCGACCTCCGGCACTGCCTCCCCCTCGTCAGTTGCCACGTCCATGTCCTGTGCAGAAGGAACGACATCGGCTGGTTCATCGCAAGGGGTTGAACTGTTCGTCGTGGATAGTTCGCAAGATGAGGCAACACCGCCTTGTTGCAACTGAGTCAACAATGTTTTCAAATCGCTAAACTCTTCTTCCCCATCCGTATTGTTCTCTTGAATGCAGCCCAACATCTGCCGAATGGCATCAACCATCTTGAGCAGCGCTGACGCGATATCGGGTGTTAACGAAATCTCCCCATCTCTGAGTAAGCTAAGCAGGGTTTCTCCCGTATGCGCTAAACTTTCTAACTTGGAGTAGCCCAAGAACGAACAGGTCCCTTTGACGGTATGAATGGCTCGAAAAATGCTGGCCAAAACATCTTCTCCATCAGGATTGGATTCCAGTTCTAAGAGGTCTCGTTCAACCTGGCTAAGATTTTCATCGCTCTCGACTAAAAACTCATGTATAGCCTCATCCATTTCATTGTCACTCATCAGACGTCCCTTTCTCTCTTTCGGTGGGTATGGGAGTAAGGAATTCTTCCCGGAGCGTTCCCAACTCTCGCACAACTTTTTCCAAGCGTTGGCGTGAGATATCTTGAAATTGCATAGACATCACAATGTCCGTCACCTGATTGGCATGCTTTTGAGCAGACTCGGTAGCTTGCAAGACCCCCTCGTGTAATCTGGCGCTTTTACCCTTGATCACTTGAGTGATTTCTGCAATTCGCTTACGAGTCTCCAAGGCACCAGTCATATCAATGGAGGTAAATCCTTCCAGAGACACAATGGCTTTGTCGGTACTTCCATTGACAGCCGTCACCACATCCTTAATATTGGCGGCTGCCACACGCGACCGATTGGCCAGCTTGGCGACTTCCTCTGCCACCACAGCAAATCCCCGTCCATGTTCCTTAGCACGCGCGGCTTCAATCGCAGCATTGAGAGACAGCAGTCTGGTTTGATCGGCGATAAATTCTATTTCATCTAACAAAGGAGGAATGCGTTGAGTACTGCCTTCAACTTCCTCCACTACCTGAGCCACACCCATCCCTAAGACCGAGGACTCCACCACACTTTGTGCAAAAACGCTGATCATGTTATTGGTCTCTGACAAAAGGGAGTCGTCATTGTCGGATAAGTGCTCATCGGTAGAAGAGCTCTGGAGTTGCGACGCCGTCGCATTGGCCTCCTGAATAGCTCCATCGGCAATTTCCTGAAATCTGCTCATCAATTCAATCACCGCGTCCTCAACAATGTTGATGACTTCTTCAATTTGTGTGACTGAATGATCGATGGTCGGCTGCAGCATCTCAGAAGACTGCTGCCGCGTTTCCTGCCTAACCCGTTGCTCAACCTCTTGGGTGACGTGCTGCAACTGTTGAGGCCACTGGTTCCGTTGCAGCCATAGCGTTGCCCCTCCAGCCCCTAGCAGGAGACCAGTACCAAGGCACAGCATCTCAATAA
>QIMB01000057.1 GCA_003233615.1 Nitrospirota bacterium | reverse complement strand
ATGGTCAAAAAAGTCCGTCCAGCAAGGCCGCAGCCCTTTTGGCGCGCCGAGTGTACTCCCAGTACGTGAGCGCGGCAAAAGGGCGAGAACGCGGCTGGCGGCTTTTCCCCACATTCCCACTATGGGGAATGAATCAGCTTTGAACGACTGGCGTGCGGTTTGTGCAGTCGGAACACACTGTGAAATACCAGAATCGGCAAAAAAATTGATTGCCAAAAAGCAGATGGGCCAAGCCCTCGCGCTTGAACGTGCGTTGGTAGGTTCTGACGCGGAAGATCCAAAGGTTGATGAGCAAATTGTCTTAGCAACGACCGGTCTCTCTCTTGGCGCTTCAATTGAAGGATTGGGTACTGGAGGACCGGGTATTGGAGACGTCATCTTGCCAACAACCGGAGCTGGAGATGGCGCGGGAGCTGGCGGTGGCGCGGGAGCTGGCGGTGGCTCGAGCGGAGTAGCGCCTAGCCAAAATGTGGGTGGAACAGAGCCTGTATTTACTGGTGGGAGTGTCGTAGGAGGAGTGACTCCACCACCTCCTTTACCGCTACCCACCAATATTCAGACCGGTGGGTCGCTTTTGCCCGCAAATGGATTACAGGGGGGGCAAGGCTTACTTACCTTTCTCAAGGGGGACTTCACGGCAGACAAAGAATTGCTTTTGGCAGATAGCGGTATTCTGGCTGATGCTCCTCATTTAGGCAAGGCTCCTCAGAACTTGTTTGTAGTAAGTGACCTCAGCCCTGATGGAGCAGGAAGTCCTTCTAACCAAAATATTCCGCTTGAATTCTCTTCTTTTGATAAGCATCTTCCTAGTTTTAATCAGCCACCACGTTCTAATGTTCAACTAGGTGTAGAGGGGACATCTCGATCGGGACAAGCTGAGCAATTGGCCCAATTCGCCCGCTCTTCTTTGATTGATCCTGACAATATTTTTGCCGCGTTGCTCGGAACAGGCGACGAGCCCTCCTCCTCACTGTCGCGCTTTGAAATTATTTTAGCTGCGGGATTGGGTGGTCTGGAAAGACCTGTTCCAAGCCCTGATTTGGATGCAGGAATTGATGGAACGATTCAGGTTCGTAGTGCATCGACGCTTGACCCCAGGACTCATGGCAATAGGGTAGTGACTTTGAAAAAAGGTGTTGTTCTCGGTGACAATACACAAGTCAGTCTAGCTCTCCAGGAGAAAACTAACGACAGTTTTTCAGGGTTGGAGTCGACGCTGGGTCAAGCCATTCAAGGGGCTGCCGTTTCAATTTTGGGAGAACCGGGAGATCCTGCGATTGTACATGTAGAGGATCGGATCTTGGCCATTTTAGAGGGTAGCCGCATTCAACCTGCCGATTCGACAATGACGACGGCGTTAGTCGCTATTCTGGATGGGAGATTACATGGACCTGTTGAACCGTCGATTATTGGAAAAGATGCCGATGGTGTTGATATTCTTCGAGACGATGTGTCTCCTATTATTGAAATGATTGACAGCAGTGCGGAAGTGACAACAGGAGTTTTCGTTGGATCAACAGCCAATATGAGTCAAAAGGGTGATTTGGACCAAGCTCTTTTAGAAGCCTCTGCACCTTTATTGGCAATGCTGCGAAGCAGCTTGACATCTTCATCGGATTTTGGACGAGTGGCCGGTCAAAATGCAAAATTAGACGTCACGTTAGTCCCAGGAGATGCCCTCGTTCGTCTTAATGCCAGTTCCTTAATGGTCAATGGGAATTTGTTCAATGTTTCTGGAGGTGGACAACTTATTGTCAATGGCAATCTTCTATCCGTGCAAGGTGGCAGTACGGTCAATCTTGCTGGCGGTGCATTTGTGAATGTTGGAACCGGGTCTTTGTTTTCCTTGACTAATGGGGCTTTGGTGGATTTTGGCACGGGAAGCAATATTGTGAGTGTTTCAAATACCTTATGTGCCAGTGGTGGGTGTTTTTCACCGTTTGCCAATCCTGGTTGGCAAGTTGCCGGGAGTCCTGCTGATTTTTCAGCCCCATCCAGCTTTAATCCGTTTGTTGACGTAGGAACGTTTGCTGATGGGAGCGTGAATACTCTGAATATTGGTCAGGATGCAGCTATTTTGTCGGTCGAGCCTGGAGGCTCCATTCAGATTCAATAAAACGTCAGTTACAAATGAAGGTCTCAATGAACCTCTTGATCTTTTAAAATATTGTTTCGGAACACAAGAGTGCACACGGAAGACAAACTAGAAAACATAGAATGACGTCTAGTCATATATCGACACCATTAGGGTCATCGAACCTGATGATGACATTTTTGTGACTATGTATAACTACCCATTCAATTTTGAAGGATTGTCTTCAACCGCTTGCTTGATTAGTCAATTGTTTTTCAGGTTGTGTGCACAAGAAGTACTTTCCCTGTTCGGTCTCGTTGTTCCCCTCGCTCCTGATTCATCTTCAGGGTTCGCTATACAATAACCTCCCAAGTCGTGTACAGCTTTGTGTCAGATGGGATTGATCTGAGGGAGCATAACTGCGGGCGTAGACCGGGTCTGTATTGCGGATTGTTCAAGTTCGGCTCAAGCTTGCTTGAACCTAAGCACAGTAGTTGGATCACGAAAGTCTGCACAACCCCTTGCCGCACCTAGGAAATGGAACAATTGACTCATCACCCAGAAGGTGACCACGCAATGCACTAGTGTCCCAACGTGTAATTGAACAAATTCAATTGGTTAGACCTCATAGAGTGCTCATTTTTGTAATGGGTGCTCATAAGTAATTGATCCAATGATGTTTTCTCGAACAGCGTCAGACTCAAAATCTGTAATATGGGGTAGAGGTCGGTTGTGAGGTTGAGTCGTTTTTTGATGATGGCCACGAGCACGTAGACCGAGATGGTGATCCAGATCTGACTCTTGACCGCATTCTCGGACGTGCCAAAGAAGGATGTGATTCGCAGGTGTGGCTTGATCCATTTAAAGAACAGCTCCACCTGCCATTGAGACCGGTAGAGATCGGCGACGGTCTGGGCGGAGATCACAAAATTGTTGGTCAGGAAATTGAAGGTTTTGTTGATCTGGCTGTCGTGGTATTTAATCCGCCGTAATGACTGTGGATAGTCCTTCTTGGAATCGATTCCGGTCAGCAGAATACGTTGATCGCAGAGCAGCCCATTGGATCTGTCTATGGAATGAGAGTACCGACGTGTGTATCGGATATTGCTCGTGGCTCGAATGACGAAGAAGGCACCGGCTTGATTCAGCGTGAAGAGGCGGCCGAAATCCAGATACCCTCGATCCATAATGTAAAAGGCCCCTGGCTCTGGGATGAGGAGATCGAGGACGTTGACGTCGTGCAGCTTGCCGTCTGAGATATGGATGAAGGTGGGGATATTGCCTCGCACATCGAGCAGGGTATGGAGCTTGACGGCTGATTTGGTGGAACGAAAGAGCGCCCAGGGAAACACGGAAAGGCAGAGATCGATGGTGGAGGCATCGAGCGCATAGATGGTGTGGTTGAGATCGAGCCCTAACTCTTCGTTGGCATAGAGGGGTCGTGCAATTTTGATCAGTGCTTGAGCAAAGTCGGCGTCCAGTCGCCAGTCGCGGACTGTGTTGGCGTTGGCGAGCGTGTTGCGGGAGATGCCGGCACGAATCCCCATGTGGTAGCACTTGTCTCCTTGGGCGCGAAGGCAGGCCTCGATATCCCGGAGGCTTTCTCTGTACGTCAATTGCGCAAAGCCCATACAGAGGAATTGGTCGAGACAACTGAATGAGTGGACCTTGTGATTCCCCTCGTAGCGCGTGACACAGCGCCGAAAGGTGTGCATCGGCAGATGATCCATCAATTGAGCAAAGACCAGTGTCCCACAGTGCATGCTTGTCCTCCAAAAAGAGCCTAACTAGGAGCATTTTAGAGGTTGTTGCACAGTTCAAATCGGTGCCACTCATGATTCGACCAATTTCCTCGATAATTCAACTGGTTATGCGGGATGGATCTAGCAACGTTGGGACACTAGTGCACGCAATGTATTCCCTATGCACATCAATTGCTTGCACAGCTTTTCGCGCGCAACTGCTGCTTTTAGGTTGGAGGTGGGATGCTACTGCTGGGAAGTTATTGTTTGATGAGCTTTAAGGTAATTTGGCGGAGAGCTTTTTCAATTCTTTTTCTGTGTCAAACTTCAGGTAAGGGTCCAA
>QIMB01000313.1 GCA_003233615.1 Nitrospirota bacterium | reverse complement strand
GGGCCAAGACCAAAAGGGTCGTGGTCGAGGAAGGCGTGAGAACCATGCGAAAAAAGGTTTCTAGCCATCCCGTGACTGTGTTGCCATCTCTGATAAATCCAGTGCGAATAAGCCCCCCCATGAATAATTGGAATCCTGCCAGGAAACTAACAAGTAACGCTGTATGTTTGAGGCTATTTTTCATCCGGAATTCCGATCGTCTCTGAAGAGACGAGCATGAGGTCTGCTCTTCAATAGTCTTAGGTATCCTCATGATATTCATCGGCTGACATTCCCAATTTGTTTACATGTATCAGCCCCCTGAAGCCGTAGCACAGCAATCAGTTCCGGCAGTCCCAGTAATCGACATTGAACCACTAGGCAGCGATCACGGCCAAAACGCCAGAAAACGGTGGTGAAAATTGCTGTGGCCGCGCCTGGGTTTTTTCAGAGCACGGGACATGAAAGAGGTCTTCGACTTTTGGTACAAGCCCTATCCCGATCTGCCGGATAATGACCCCACCAACCGGACACGAAATGGAGTCAATCAATGGCCAGATGCGAAGTAGTGTCGTAACTTCCGACAAACCATGTGGGAATATTTTCAGGCGTGCGAGCACCTCACGTTGGAAATACTCGATATGGTTGGGGAAGGACTCGGCGTCTCCTCTGATTGTCTGACCCGCAATTGTGTGGACAGGTAGGGCTGAGTATGAATTGAGTCAACAAAATATTTCACCGCATTATCATTATGTATGCCCCTTTTTATGTTGCACGCTGCGCATTTCTCATGTTTGATCGATCATTAGCATATCGGTATAGTTTTTCAACTTTCATTAAGACCTATCTAAACTCCCTCTCCCTTTCAGGGAGAGGGCTGGGGTGAGGGTAAAAACTTAGACCATAGTTAAACCACTATAGCATCTCGGGAAAAAGTTTCTTGTCACACCACAAACCGATTGTCATTGTTGGCATCGATCTGGCTGGGTCGCCTCGCCGTCCAACCGGCATATGTGTCCTGAAAGGAATGAAAGCGCGCACACAGGTGGTGTATCGTGATGAGGAGATCCTGAGCACAGTCGCTCAAGTAAAACCCGATCTTGTCCCGATTGACGCGCCGCTGAATTTGCCCAACGGACGCAAAACCATCCACGATCGTAATGGGGAACATCTGCGTGAGTGCGACCGTGAATTACAGCGTCGAAAGATCAGATTTTTCCCGATCACCCTTGGGCCCATGCGAATGTTGACGGAACGCGGTCTGGCGCTCAAATCGGAGATAGAGACGATGGGTCTTCGCATAGTCGAATGCTATCCTGGCGCCGCACAAGATATATGGGAAATTCCCCGTCAACACCGCGATCTCAAGGGGCTCTTACGTGGTCTGAAAGGTCTTGGGATAAAAGGTTTAACGAGCCAGATCACAAGCGATGAACTGGATGCAGTCACGGCCGCGCTGGTGGGACGGTGGTTTCTCCTGGGTAGGGGAGAAATGCTTGGGGGAGCGGAAGGGATACTCATCCCGAAAAACCGGCTTAAGCCAATCAGCATGAAGGGGAAAAAGAATTGAGAGACAGGCTCTAATCCTAATAGTTATTGTGATAAGAGGAGAAATTCTTCAACCAGGGAAAGGTGTTGTGATATACCTGTAGAGAGTTTATGCAGGAGGTAGAGCATTGCAACGCAAAGGAGTAAAAAAGAAGGGGAGTATCTATTTAGTCAACAAAAGATTTGATCCCATTCTGCTGGCACCCTATCCCGCGCTCTCCCTCCGAGTTCTTAAGCTTTGAGAATTTTAGAATGATGCTAGTACCATGTAACTCTTAAAGTTTCGCAATGTGATCGTGTGCGCTATACTGCTGGCAACCAAAGGAGGTTGCCATGCCACCGAGATATCGCATCACCCTGACGGAGCAAGAGCGGAACGATCTTGAGGCCTTCACTCGTGACGGAAAGACTGGGGCCAAAAAATTCATCCATGCCCGGGGGTTGCTGTTGTGCAATGTCGGCGCTGACGGGCCCGCGTGGACGGTGGCTGAGACCGCCGAAGCCTTGGGGGTCACCTCTCGAACGATTGAGCACCTCAAGCAACGGTTTGTCGAGGAAGGGCTCGAAGCGGCCTTACAGCGTCGACCTCGGGTCAAGCCCCCACGCGAGGTCCTGTTTGACGGGGCCTTTGAAGCCCGACTGATTGCCCTGGCATGTTCTGCGGCCCCAAAGGGGTACCAACGCTGGACCGTCAGGTTGTTGGCTGACAAGGTGGTTGAACTGAACATGGCGTCCTCGGTTTCGCACATGACCGTGCAGCGGGTGTTAAAAAAAACGAACTTCAACCTCATCTCAGCAAATATTGGAAAATCCCTCCCAAGGGGAGTGCGGCCTTTGTAGCGGCGATGGAGGATGTGTTGGAGGTCTATCATCTGCCGTATGATCCCGATTATCCGGTGGTCTGTATGGACGAGTCCAGCAAGCAACTGGTCGGCGAAGTCTACGAGCCCATCCCCTGTACGCCAGGACACCCGAGGCGGCTGGATGATGAATACGTCAGAAACGGGGTGGCCGAGATCTTCATGGAAGTTGAACCGTTGGCCGGTCGACGCCATGTGGCCATCACGCAACGGCGCACCCGAAAGGACTGGGCGCAGCAGATCAAGGCCATGCTGGACGAACGCTATCCCGACGCCCTTCAAGTGAGACTGGTGATGGATAATCTGAATACCCACCATATCGCCTCACTCTATGAAGCCTTCGAGCCGCACGAGGCCCGACGGTTGGCGGAACGGCTGGACATTCATCATACGCCCAAGCATGGTAGCTGGCTGAATATGGCAGAGATCGAACTCAGCGTGCTGAAAGGGCAATGCCTCAATCGTCGGATCGTCGCCGACATGGCCACGATGCAGGTGGAAGTCGCGGCCTGGGAACGAGACCGGAACACCCGCACAAGAAAAATTGATTGGCAGTTCACAACCCCAGACGCCAGAATCAAACTGAAGCGTCTTTATCCGCAATGTTAACTGTTACATGGTACTAGATTATGGCGATTATCGCTCGCACGATGATGGTCCTGATGACGGATCCTGAGCACCCATCTGGGGCCCACCCACAGTTCAAGCATGCCATCCTCACGCTAGTGAGTGAAGCCGCCCTGTTGACCCCCGTCCAGGCGTGGCGTTGGGGATCTTTCAGGAACTGCTGCACGAAATTGCCCGGGTCCGGTATTATCCGCCAAAGGTGTCCCGTCATTCAGTGCCTCGCGTCTCCAAAACAACCGATAAATAAATGGCGGTCCGAGAAGAGTCAACGCATGGGGAAGACTTAATTCAACAGTATTAGCCGCAAGCGGACGGGGTTCTTTATTCCTGACGAATACTGAACCGGCGACCTGAAGGTCGGGGTGCATGCATGCTCTCCGGCTCGTGATGCGGAGGAGCTCAAGAAAAAGGTGAGTTCGCACATGACGAAATTGCAGAAGTTGCCGAACAGAGTGCAAAAGTATTTCTATCATCCCAAGATTACGTATGCTGCTTAGGATGCATGGTTTAGTATTGCCAGAGTAATATTCCATGCCTATCAGGAAAGTGCACAAAACAAAAACTGGATAGACTTCTTAACGATGCAATGCTCTTGACCAATAGGGCTTCACGCTTATTCTGCTTAATAATAAGGCAAAACATTGCAATCGTAGGCACAGAAATATTACGTTCAAAATTCTTGTGCACTTTCCTGATAGGGATGTAATATTTACTCAACACTAGTCGCAAAACAAGATTTACTCTCCCTCAAAATACTTGCCAGATTTTTTTTAAAACCTTTCCCTAACAGTCTGCGCCTCAAACAAGAAAATTCTTGTACAGAAGTGCTAATAGCTTGAAGTTTTGCCCTATCGTCTTTAGGCTAGCTCTATTCGTGCAGCAACGCTGACCATTCCATTAAACAGGAATCGTATCCTCCCCCTAGAATGGAGAGGATAGAAATAATTTATGCCTATCAGGCAAGTGTATAAAGGTTTCGTGAGAGATTGAACCATACGACTTTTTTCTGTCCAAGGGTGGAAATTGGACTCTTTGCTCAGACATATTCTTCCAGGACGGCGTAATTGAGTCATGTACCGTCCAATTCATAGGCAACAAAGTGAATTTTTGCCTTTTTAATTAGGTTTCCCTATCTGAAAGTATTGTCTGAATTCTGTTTTGTGCACTTTCCTGATAGGCATGAAATAATTCTTCTCTCTACTCTTCAAATTTTCTCAGTTTCTTAATACATTGATAAAGAACGTTAGTGGACTCACAGCTTCACCATGCCGTTTCATGTCAGAGAATGTTGAAAAATGCCGCCAGTGGCGTTCCCTGCGTTCGCTGAAGCGGCTACGCGCAGGCAGGTCGCCCTTTTGCCGTGCTCACATACTGAGAGTACGCTCCGCGCGTCGAAAAGGCTGCGGCCTTGCTGGACGGACTTTTTTGACCATTCCCTTGACTGTTGACGTCAATTGCCCCTAGGTCACAGCTATGCGGAGTGATAATATTTAACAGACCCATCAGTTTTTCGTAGAACAATGAGGTGATGAATGTGAGATATCGAGTGAGACCCAGGTTTGTTCGGATTTGGATGAGTAGGTCGTTGTTTGGATTTTTCCTCATGTTTTGTCCTTTAGGGGTTATTGCTAAAACACTCGAGGAGCCGTGGTCTTCTGGGAAATTCGATGCGGCTGAAGCGCATGCGCGGCTTGGGATCGATTTTTTTCTGACTGATGAATTGGATGTGGCGATTGATGCGTTTCGTGAGGCAGCTCATCAGAGGCCGGACTATGCAGATGCCTACCACAATTTGGGTGTGGCCCTGGCTAAAACTGGAGATTTAACTGGAGCGATTACCGCCTGGACCGAGGCCGAACGGCTGGACCCTGAAGCTGTGTCGTTACGGTATTCCCTGTCCGCGTTGGTTTCGTATAACTATGGTATCTCCCTGGCTCGTGATGGGCGAATTGAACAGGCCATGAAGGAATGGAAGATGGCGCTTCGCATCCAGACACATTTTCCAGAAGCCCACTATGCCTTGGGTTTAGGTTTCTTGGTCAAGCAGAATCCGGCTATAGCCACAGCCCACTTCCAGTCGGCCCTTTCTTGGGCGCCAGATTGGGTACAGGCACATGTGGCGATGGGGATGGCTCACTTTGAATCTCATGAGTATGATTTGGCGCGGGCAGCTTGGCTGAAGGCCCTGGCATTGAATCCGGGAGAAGCTCGGATTCATGCCAATCTGGGTTTGCTGTCTGTGCAGGAAGGGAATTATCACGAGTCTATCAAATATTCTCGTCACGCGATTGCTCTTCAACCTGAGTTGGTTTCGGCTCATTTCAATCTCGGTGTCGCGTTATTGGCAAAGGGCGAAACACAGGCGAGCGTGGGGGTATTTGAGCAAGCGCTGTTTTTGGATGTCCGCCTGACGTCCGCTCGGTTGTTGCTGGGTGTGGCGTGGAGTCGTATGGGTGACTGGGCGCGGGCGGCCCAGTGGTGGCGAGACGCACTTCAGCAGGATCCGTTTGGTCGAGAGACGTTTTGGCTCCATGACAATTTGGGAATGGCGCTGACCTCAATGGGATATTTCAAAGATGCCACAAAAGAATTTCAATGGGTGGTTGAGCAGCGGCCGGAATGGGCTCAGGGGTGGTCGCAGTTAGGCCTCGCACTGATGTCTGAGCGGCGGTGGAGTGAGGCAGTGAGAGCGCTTGAAAGGGCTACTCAGGTGCAACCCAACTGGGCGCATCTTTATTTTGCGCTGGGGAATGCATATGCCGAGCAAGGGCAATTGGCCTTCGCGGTCGAAGCTTTTCGTGAGGCGGTCAGCATTGCTCCGAACTTTGTGGATGCGCTGTTTCATTTGGGTATCGTATTGCGAGCTCAAAATCATTTGCGTGACGCCATAGATCCTCTTCGTCAGGCTGCCGAAGGTGGATCACGGGAGGCACAGGGGTTGCTAGCCTCTATGTATGTGAATGGTAATGGGGTTGATCGCAATATGCCGTTGGCGATGCTGTGGTGGTCTCGAAGTAGTCGTGGATCAATTCCTGACACGATTACGCGGACGGGTAAGAATCAGTTGGCCCAATTGCGTCGGAGGCTTCACCGACAATCCTTTACTGCGACCGAACATCAGGATGTGCTGACGGGCTTTGGGCTGATTCGACAAGATCTTGTGAATCACACCCCTTTCCAATCGCGAGCGAATGTATCGTTCACGGACCCTGCCGTCTGGAATCATATGACTTCCCAAAATATTGTTCTCCGGTGGATGGTTGAGCGGGCATTGGCTTTGGATGAGTTGGCTCAGAATCTGATACGCGAGTGGTTCGTTGAAGGAGTGGTTGGGCAATTTCCGCCGCACCATTCATCTCTTCAACAGTATTGGCTCCAGGTTGCGAAGGAAGGGGATCGGGTTGGGTGCGAACTTATTCAAACCATGACCTTGAAAGAAAACCTTCCCGCTGTACGTCAGGCTTGTCAGTCTCTAAAAAATTAATAATGTTCATAATTATTCAGCACCATATTGTCATTCTGAGTGCAACGAAGAATCTGTGCCCAGTCCACTGTCCTTATGGGTGAGCGAGATGCTTCGCCGAGCTTGCCCTGAGCAGAGTCGAAGGGTCTGACAATTTGGCGTGACAATGTTCAAGGAGCACACGGAAGAGTGAGTAGAAGGCTCGGTGTGGGTACATTGGGTTGACGTACTGAATAGTTACTCATGTTTATAGGTCATGTATGAGTAAACAACGGATGCGTTTTCAAGCTAAAATGGTGTTAGTGGCGATGGTATTTGTCGTATTGTGCACGGCCTTGAGCTTTGGTTTCTCCCATGTATTTCCCCAAGGAGAACGATGGCTCGCTGATTGGCAATTGTCCCACATGCCAGCTCAGCCTCTTGCGCAATCGATTGTCTTGGTTCGTGCCGATGAAAAGAGTTCAGCTCTGTGTGGAGAGGGACGATGGAATCTCAATGTTTTGCACACGACGTTCTTGGCGCTGCATCAGGCAGGGGCGGTGGTCATTGCTCC
>QIMB01000260.1 GCA_003233615.1 Nitrospirota bacterium | reverse complement strand
CATCATCTGGCTGAAGTGCTCATGGATGCGACGTTAAAAGAAGCGCTGGAAAGTAAAGCAGTCTCTGAATTTTTATAAATAATGATTCCTCAAACGGGATCTAAGCGTAGAGGACACCATGGCGCAAGATTTGATGTGGGCAGATGTTGAAGATCTTGGCATTCGGTTGCAAGAAGAACATCCTGATCTCGATCCGTTGACCGTACGATTCACGGATTTACGTGCGTGGATTATCGCACTCCACGATTTCAAGGGTGACCCTCAAGAGTCGAATGAGAAAAAGCTCGAGGCCATTCAAATGGCGTGGTATGAAGAATATCAAGATGCGAAAGGCTAGCACGTCATAAGCGAGAAGGAAGAAGTGAAAAGCGAGAAGAGTGGAGGTAGAAGGCGAAGGAATTTTAGAGTGAAGAGAGTTGGCTGGAAGATCCTGAGTTCATCCGATCGAATTCAAAGAAATCCATTGGATTAGCTTGTTGAGGTGGAGCTTTCTTTGGTTCAGTACCCTTTCGAAAAACTTCCGTACTAATATGACGGCTGGTTTTTGTAGGTAAATTCCCGGTTGTCGTATCCACCTGGGCGAATTGGATCCCTTCTGGGATCGTAAATGTCATGACCGGCACATCGCGAAGCGACCGACCCATAAATTCTGTCCAGATAGGAAGGGCGGCGCGAGCCCCGGATTCCCGTTTCCCCAAGGTTCGGACTGAATCAAATCCTACCCACACGCCTGTGGCTAAATTTGGTGCATAGCCGACAAACCAGGCATCGTTGAACCCATTTGTCGTTCCGGTTTTCCCCGCCAAGGGTCGGCCGATTTTTTTTGCCAGACGACCGGTTCCGCTTTGGATGACATCCATTAACATATTGGTCGTCAGATAGGCATTTTCCTGCGTCATGGCTTGTCTTGGTTCAAACAGGTGTTGTTCAAGGATTTCCCCTTTAAGATTCCTGACGAGTGTAATTTGATACGGTCGTAACCACATGCCTTGGTTGGAAAATACCCCATAGGCAGAGGTGAGTTCTTGAAGTGTCACACTTGAGGACCCGAGGGCCAGTGACAGATCTTGACTGAGTGGACTTCGAATGCCCAATTGGCTGGCTGCATGCACGACTTCAGGGACACCAATTTGTTCAAGAAGTCGAACCGTGGCAGCATTCCGAGAATGGCGCAGGGCTTCGCGTAAAGAAATAGTTCCATAGAACCGCTTTTCATAATTTTCAGGTTTCCAGACTCGATCCAGTTCTTCATCTTTATAGACGACCGGTGCATCCAAAATTAATGTTGCAGGAGTGAGTCCTTGTTGAAGGGCCGTGGCATAAATGAGAGGCTTGAACGCCGAGCCGGGTTGTCGTCGTGCCGTGACGGCACGGTTGAATTGGCTGCGAGCAAAATCATAGCCGCCAGCCATGGCTTGCACAGCACCGGTCCGTGGATCCAGTGCCAGTAACGAACCTTCCACCAATGGAGTTTGTTCCAAAACAAAGACGCCTGATTCAAGATTGCCCTTTTTGGGAAGGACTTCAATAATATCACCAATTTTGAGGATGTGGCGCGAAGTGGCTTCTTTACGTATTACAGCTGACCCAACATCTTTCACATTTTTCAACCGCCGTTGTGCCCATTTCATGTCATCGAATGAAATGGTTCCTTTAAAGGTATTTCCGACGAGAACATTTACTGACTTTTTGGTGACGTGTGTGACGAGGCCTCGATACAGTCCGTGAACGAGTGAGGCCCGTGGATTCTGTAATTCTGGATATTCGTCTGGAGGCACAAAATCTTTTGTCACTGCTATATGTCCGAGAGGTCCTCGCCAACCCTGACGTTTATCCACTTGGCGCAAGCCTTGTTGCAGGCTTTCTTCGGCCAGTTTTTGCATCGCAATATTTAAGGTGGTATAGATCTGTAATCCACCTTTGTACACGAGGGATTCCCCATACCGTTTGACTAAATGTTGACGGATATCTTCGATGAAATAGGATGCAATTCGTTCAATAGACTGACGGCGGTAATTTAACGTTTCACTTTTGGCCAATTGAGCCTCTCTTGCCGAGATAAATCCTGCTTCGATCATTCGACCTAAGACAAGTTCCTTGCGAGCCTTTGCCCGATCCGGGTTGCGGTATGGGGAATACGTATTGGGGGCTTTTGGCAGTCCCGCTAAAAACGCGGCTTCAGGAAGGCTGAGCTCCGTGACACTTTTATCGAAATATGTGAGGGTGGCGGCGGCAATACCATAGGCACCATGACCAAAGTAAATTTGGTTCAAGTACATTTCGAGAATCTGATCCTTCGACAGTACCCATTCCATTTTTATCGCCAAAAGCAGTTCTTTAATTTTCCGTGTATAGGTCCGTTCTGGAGAAAGAAAGAGCGCACGGGCTAATTGCTGTGTAATGGTGCTGGCGCCCTGAACGCGTCCACCACGTTTGAGATTGGTCCATGCGGCGCGAGCGATCCCTACGATGTCCAGCCCGGGATGCTCGAGGAATCGAGTGTCCTCCACGGCAATTACAGCTTGAGTCAGGGTTTTGGGAATTTGATCAATAGAAGTATAGAGACGTCGTTCAATGAAGAATTGTCCAATGATTTCTCCGTTATCGGCATACACTCTGGACACCAAGCTTGGCTGATAATCTTGGAAAGAATCAAAGGTTGGCAGGTCGCGGGTGGTTATCCAAAGAACCACTACTACCGCTCCAGCTCCAATAATCCCAAGGATGAGAGAGCAGACAAGGATGATTCGAAGCCACGCCCAACTTGTAAGCCATGAAAGAAACTGTTGCAAACTATTCATGAAGGAAGGAGAACGATGTCCCTCGTGTAAGGCATGAAGAGAGGAAGATGATAATGTAACCTTAATTTACGATACCCTGAGATGGGATAAAACACAAGGTACGCAGGGTTCATCGAAGTTACTACGTTCGAAATCGTACGGAGACGCGATGAACCGCACATTTCTGATAGACCAAATGGTCGTGTTTAAAGGTCCATTGTGCTGATTGACAAACTTTTTCACCCCGTGGTACCACCAAAGACTACCCGAATCGTGTCCGTCTATTTTATCAACAAGGAGGAGATAAAACATGTCAGATGTTGCTGCAGAAGTGAAGGCCGGAGATGTCGCCCCAGATTTTACGCTGAAAGATCAAGACCAAAACGATATCAAGCTCAGTGATTTTCAAGGCAAGAAAAATGTGGTCCTGGCCTTTTATCCACTCGATTGGAGTCCTGTGTGCCAAGGGGAAAACAAATGTTTAACGGATGACTTCCCCAGCTTTGAATCAGCCAATGCGGAGATCCTGGGCATTAGTTGTGATAGCTTCTTTTCCCACAAAGCCTGGGCTGACTCCTTGGAGTTGAAGCACAAATTATTGGCTGATATGCACCGGACCGTGTCAAAAGCCTATGGTTTGTATTTTGAACCATTGAATTGTTCGAAACGAGCAACCGTCATTGTGGACAAATCTGGCAAAGTGGCCTATGCCAAAGTGCAAGACATTAAAGTGGCACGGGATGACAAGGAAATTCTAGAAGCCTTACAAAAGCTAGGCTAAGGGCTTGCTATAGTTATTGGATCTTTACGACCGAAACACTGCTAAGCTCCCGCTCCCTCTCAGGGAGAGGTCTGGGGTGAGGGTAAAGGGCTATCAAATAGTTCAATGACGATAGATCAGGAAACCCCAAGTGGAGCAAGAGTAATGCTCTCTTGGGGTTTCTTGTATCTTGTCTGTTCTGGAACTAGGAACCAGAAGAAGGAGATAAAATGTCAGGGATTGTGGAAAATGTGAATGATGAAAATTATGCGGACTTCACGCAAGCTTCGGCAGCAGTTGTCGCCTATGGTATTGCCGCCTGCGAACCTTGCCTGGCCTACGATCCTATTCTCGAGACCACGGCCCAGGACCACACGAACATACGATTTGGCAAAGCCAAAATGCATGTCCCCGGCAAGTGCCGCAATATCAAAAAGCAACACAACTTTGAAACTTACCCCACCACCCACTTCTTTTCCAATGGAACGCTCCTAGAGACCAAAGAGGGAAAACTCGAACCCGCAGAATTAACAGCCCTGCTCACCCAACATTTTGTGGGTCAGTAGCAAGTTTTGTGGAGTGAAGGACACCGGGAATAAGGAGCACACCCCAGGTGATGGCCTCCTTCTTATCCGAAGTCAC
>QIMB01000007.1 GCA_003233615.1 Nitrospirota bacterium | reverse complement strand
GGGCAACCTTGACCGTCCAGCTTCGGTTCGATGTTGATAATCAGCAGGGCTTATTGAAGCCCAACGAATATTTGGATGTCAGGTTAGAAGAAGGAGCCTCGTCTATTCTCGCTATTCCCGTGACGGCTCCCATTTTAGTCGAGGGGGTTCGTGGAGTGTTTGTGAAGCACGATACTTCCTATTCGTTTATTCCTGTGACGCTTGGTCAAGAAAGTGATGGCTGGATTGAGGTGATTGACGGTCTCAAGAGTGGAGATGTCGTGGTGAGTGAAGGGGTGTTTGATTTGAAAAACGCGCTCTTGAAACATTCGATTGCGGGAGACTAACGTCCATGGAGCGCCTTCTTACTTTTTCTCTTCGTTATCGCTTCTTTACGCTTGTGGCGATTCTTCTTGTCATGGGTGCAGGCATGTACTCGTTAGGCGAGTTGCCCATTGATGCGGTTCCAGATCTCACACCTGTGCAAGTTCAGATTCTTACTCGTGCTCCGGCATTAGGGCCAATAGAAGTGGAACAATTTGTCACGTTTCCCATTGAAACCAACTTGAGCGGGTTACCCGGGCTCAAAGAAATTCGCTCGATTTCTCAGTTTGGTATTTCCGTTGTGACGGCGATTTTCGAGGATCATTTAGACCTCTATTTTGCCCGCCAACTTGTGAACGAACGATTGACGGTGGCGTTAGAACAGATTCCCAAGGAATATGCTCGGCCTATGATGGGTCCGCTCACGACGGGCCTTGGCGAAGTGTATCAGTTTACGGTCAGTGGCGCGGGCTATAGCCCTATGGAATTGCGCACGCTGTTGGAATGGGATATTGGGCGTCGGTTACGTTCGGTCCCGGGTGTGGTCGAAGTGAATATTTGGGGAGGCAGAGAAAAACAGTTTCAAGTGATGGTGGATCCACAAAGACTCTTGGCTGTAAAGCTTTCGCTCAAAGATGTCTATGAAGCCTTAGCGCGAAACAATGCGTTGGCTGGTGGTGGCTATATCGTGCATGAACGGGAACAGTTTCTTATTCGTGGCGAAGCCATGGCTCGCAATGTGACGGATCTTGGGAAGATCCTTTTAAAACACGCCCCTGGAGGCATTCCTATTTACATTAATGATGTGGCCCTCGTGCAAGTCGGCGCCAACCTCCGAATCGGTGCGGCTACCAGAATGGGGGAGGGGGAGACCGTCATTGGTATGGTGCAAATGCTAGCCGGGGCTAATGCGCGACAAGTGGTGGAGGAGGTCAAAGCCCGTGTACAGGAAATACAAGCATCGTTGCCACCTGGTGTCGTAATCGAACCGTATTACGATCGATCAATTTTCGTTTCCCAAGTGACTGAAACAGTACGGACGAATCTGTTGGAAGGTGGGTTGCTGGTCATTGCCGTTTTATTTATGTTTCTCGGAAATTTCCGATCTGGACTTATTGTGGCTGCTGCCATCCCCATATCTATGCTGATTGCCTTTACCGGTATGCTGAAGATGGGTATTTCTGGAAATCTCATGAGCCTGGGTGCGATCGATTTTGGGCTGTTGGTGGATGGGTCGGTGGTGATGATTGATAATATTTTGTGCAAACTCAGCAAGCTGAAGGGGCAAACGGTTGAAGCCCGAGCCCAGTCGATACAGGATGCGGCAAAAGAAGTGCTGCGTCCCATTACGTTTGCGATAGGTATTATTATCCTGGTCTATCTTCCAATTTTGACTCTAGAAGGCTTAGAGGGAAAAATGTTTCGCCCGATGGCCATAACGGTCATTTTTGCTCTTATCGGGTCTCTGCTCTTTGCCGTGGCGGCGGTACCGACGCTGGCGTTTTGGTTTGCCAAAACCAAAGCCAATCTAGAAGAAACATGGTTTCTTCGCAAGTTTCGCAATCTTTATGAACCCTGCCTTCGCATTTCCATTCGCAAGCCTCAATGGGCCGCAGGGATAGCCATCGTGCTGTTTGCGAGTAGTCTATTCGTCGGGTCTTCCTTGGGGGTGGTTTTTATGCCACGATTGGATGAAGGAGATCTAGCGATTCAAGTGTGGCGTCTTCCGAGCGTCTCGCTTGATGAATCGGTGGCCACCGTGCTTGAGGTTGAAACTGTTCTTCGGAAATTTCCTGAGGTCATTAAGGTCGTCTCCAGAACAGGAAGTCCTGAAGTCGCGACCGATCCTATGGGCATTGAGCTTTCCGATGTCTTTGTCGTATTAAAGCCAAAGGACCAATGGGTGAGCGCCAGGACCAAAGAACAGCTGATCGAGCAAATGCAAGATGCCATCTTGAAATCAGTGCATGGCGTGGGCCTGGGGTTTACGCAACCGATTGAAATGCGTTTCAACGAATTGATTGCTGGAACGCGGTCAGATCTTGCCGTGAAAATATTTGGAGAGGATCTTTCTGTGCTTCGTCAGTATGCGGAGCAAGTGGCGACAGTCTTACAGAGTATCCCTGGAGCCAGTGATGTGAAAGCCGAACAAGTTTCAGGTGTCCCTCGCATTCGTATCATTGTGGATCGAGAGCAGATTGCTCGCTATGGCATCAATGCTGATGATGTACTGATCTATGTTCAGATGGCTCGTGCAGGACAATATGTCGGAACAATTTTTGAAGGCGAACGTCGTTTTGATTTAGTCGTGCGTCTGACGGACGAATCCACTGCCAGTCCGGAGGCTATTCGAAATCTGCTTGTGCCAACGCCGCATGGTGAATTGGTGCCGTTATCCCGCATTGCGCAAGTTGTCGTGGATGAAGGCCCGGCGCAGATTAGCCGCGAAAACACTAAGCGACGGATTGTGGTGGAAACGAATATTCGTGGGCGAGATTTAGGTGGGTTTTTGACTGAAGCCCAACAAAGCATTCACGATAGAGTCGTGCTTCCTCCAGGATATTATCTGGAATGGGGAGGACAATTTGAACATTTGGAAGCAGCCTCACGTCGCCTTGCCCTCATCGTGCCAGTCACGTTGCTCCTGATCATTGGTATGCTCTCTCTTATCTTCGGGACGCTTAGGCCGGCTTTTCTTATTTTCCTCAATGTCCCTTTGGCTTTGTCAGGTGGTATCTTGGCCTTGTGGATTCGCGGACTGCCGTTAAGCATTTCCGCCATTGTGGGTTTCATCGCCTTGTTCGGCATTGCTGTGCTGAATGGTGTGGTCTTAGTTTCACAAATTCGTACTCTAGAGCAGCAAGGACTCTCACTTGAAGAGGCTGTCACTCACGGTGCATTAGACCGTCTCCGTCCTGTGTTGATGACCGCACTCGTGGCCAGCCTGGGCTTCCTGCCTATGGCTTTGGCGACATCGATGGGCGCAGAAGTCCAACGTCCGCTAGCCACGGTTGTGATTGGTGGCCTAGTCACGTCCACGGCGCTCACGCTCTTAGTGATTCCTGCTGTGTATCGTTATTTTTGTCCGAGGAGTGAAGAGGAACCGAGCACCAATGCTTATTAAGAAATCCATAGAGATAATGCGGCAATTCTTTACCTTCTCGTCATACCCGCGAAGGCGGGTATCCAGAAAAGTCAGAATAGCCCTGGATTGTCGTTTATACGTGAAGGACAATCAAGGAGAGGAAGATTCTTGCTGGTCTTTTATGGACGGAGTTCTAAGGAAAATCTTCAACACTTTAGCACTGCGGCTGCTCATGGGTTGTGTTTGTATGTGGACGATATATGCAACTGAGGCTTGGGCTAAAGATGGCAGAATCCCGTCCTATACGCTTCAAGAAATTATTGATCTGACACTCACACATAATCCCATCATTGAATTGGGCAAAGGCCGTATCGACGAAAAAACAGGCGAAGACGTGACTGCCCAATCGTACCCGAATCCTTCGTTCAGTGTGCAAAGCGGTTACGGAAAGGTTCGCGATCCACGGGGAACATCCTTGATTGAGCGATATTTTACGCTGAGCCAGCCCTTGGAATGGCCTGGCACGCGTGCCGCACGCCAGCAGGCTGCGGAGGCTGGAGTCAGGAGCGCTCAAGCGAGTTTCGAAGAAACACTGGTGAATGTCAAAGCCAGAGTGAAGCGAACTTTTTATGAATTACTCTTAGCCGACACCTTGGCTGACCTAGCTTCGCGACTCTTGAGCACTGTCACAGTGAAACGTCGTGTGGAATCGGGAGAAGCTCCTCCGTTTGAACTCGTGAAGGTGAATGTGGAATCGCTGCAGGCCCAAAAACAGGTGAGTCAAACACAAGGGAACGTTCGAATGATTAAAGCCGCTCTTAATCAGCTCACGGCTGGAAATCTTGTAGAAGCCTTTGCCATTCAAGGTGATTTTGCGTCGGTAAAAGGGGATTTGAATGAACAGCAGTTGACAGAAGACGCTTTTCAACATCATCCCGAAGTCCGAAAGTTTCAACAATTAATCGAAGTGGCCTATGCCCAATATC
>QIMB01000175.1 GCA_003233615.1 Nitrospirota bacterium | reverse complement strand
GTCCTTCCTGACCCAACACGAATTCCCGATTTTCCCACACCCCGTTCGGTTCCGTTTCGTGAGGCCATGGAGGAAGACAAACGAATAGCTGTTCAGTATCGTCCGGAAATCCTGGTGGTCAGGCTTGAAGCTAAGCTGAACGACATTGACTTGGCCCTTGCTGAGAATATCTTTCTCCCCAGCCTGGATGTCGAGGCGGAGCCATCTCGAAAGGTGGGTGATTTCGTCTTGGGATTAGGACACCGATTTGGAGTGCAATTCCGGTTTCCCTTCCTTCAGCGCGAGGCACGAGGCGAGCAACTCCAGGCTCAAGCCCAAGCGCAGAGACTGGTGCTCCTTCTGAACTACCGTCGGCAGCAGGTCATGATGGATATCGAGAATGCCCGCTCCGCCGTTCACCGTGCCGAGGAACGTGTTGACGTGTCGCGTCGGGCCCTGGCGTTAGCCAACACCCTGCTCAAAGGAGAGCGTACCCGCTTTAAAGTCGGAGCGACCGACCTCTTGTTCGTGAACCTTCGTGAGCGAAACATGGTTCAGGCGGGAGTCCGGCTGATCCAGGCACGGGCGGCCTACCAAAAGGCCCTGGCGTTCTCCCAATGGGCTGCCGGGACCTGGGTGCGGACGACGACCGACTCATGACCACTTCTTCCCCTGGATCTACTCCCTCTTCCGAGGTTCTCCCTCTCCTACGTCAGACGTTCGCCCATCTGGGCTTGCTTGTCAGCCATGAACGGCGAATTTTATCGATTCTCCTTCTCTATGCCATGGCCGTGGGATTTCTTTCCTTGGTCATCCCCATAACCGTCCAGGAACTGATCACCACATTCGCGTTTGCAGTCCAGCCCATTATGGTCGTGACGCTGATGACGATTATGGCCGGGATTCTGCTCTTTGTCGGAGCCTTCCGGGTCTTACAGTTTTATGCCATGGATATCCTCGAACGGCGGATCTTTGTGCGGGTGACCCTCGCGCTGGCCCAACAGCTCCCACGCTTTCAAGAACGCTTCTTTAAAACGGAGCAGGCTAGCCGGTTTTTCGAGACGGTGCTGATGCAACGGGCTCTTTCGGCGCTCCTGATCGATTTAACGAATGTGTTGATCGGGGGCGTGATCGGCATGACCGTGTTGGCGTTCTATCACCCCTATTTTCTCGCGTTTAACGTGCTTTTAATAGTGGGGGGAGCAAGTGTGGTCTGGCTTGGGCACGGAGGGTTGAGTGCTACCTTGCACATGTCCGAAGCCAAATATGACACCTTCCACTGGGTACAGGAAGTGGCCGATAACCTGCTGCATTTCAAAGCCACCAGCAGTGCGCCTCTCATTCTTCGCAAGGCCGACGCGCTGGCCGAGGCCTATGTGGCCGCCAGGCAATCCCGGTTTCGAATCCTGGTGAGGCAATACATCGGCGCGGTCGTGCTCCAGGCCGTGGCGCATGCCGGAGTGCTCGGCACTGCCGGATGGCTGTTGGCCATCGATGAAATAACCCTCGGCCAATTCGTTGCCGCAGAGGTTATCGTGGCCACCTTGCTGCTGAACTTCGACTCCGTCGTGAAGCGGATGTATGTCGTGTTCTATTTTTTGACGGCGCTTGTGGAACTGGGGCGGTTGTTTACCCTTCCTCAGGATGTCCGTCGCCGCTCTGTGCCCTTTGACCTGCCTGATCTCCGCACCCATGGTCTGACCCTCACCTGCGACCATGCCTCACTGTCACTGGATTCGTCGGAAATCTTCCACGATGTCACGGTTGAGGTGCCTCCCGGAGAAAACATAGCCCTTATCTGCGAGAGCGAAGTGGGCCGCCATCTCCTGGCCAGGAAACTCGCCGGCCTGGAAAGCCCGGTTGGCGGCATTGTTCGGTACAACGGAATTGATGTTCACGATCTTGATTCCGAGACCATCAACGCCGCACGCGGGCTGATCCTTGTTTGGCGGGCTTCCCTCTTTGAAGGGACCCTTGAGGAGAACATGACGATGGGCCGAACGGGGATTTCCGCCGAGGATCTTCAGTGGGCCTTACGGTTCGTGGAGATGGAAGAGGAGATAGCAACCCTTCCGCTAGGTTTGAGCACCCCGGTCGGTCAAGGGACCAAGGAATTACCTCCCAGTCAACGGCTGAGATTGCTGATTGCGCGTGGCATCGTGACACGGCCGCCACTGCTCATCCTTGATGGGATGTTGGCCCTGCATGAAATTCAACCGGCTATTCGAGAGGCTATTTGGGAGAGACTCTGTTCGACGGAGCAATCCTGGTCGCTGATCATTGTGACAACGAGCCCGACGATCAAGGCATATGTGGAACATTGTCTCCCCGTGACCTAAGGGTTTTTAAAAACAAGCGGAGCACCCATCAATCAGATGGCGTGCAGGTAAGGAATAACCATGATGGACCCATGGGTGCTCTTAGTAGGGTTGTCGGCAGACAATATTATCGGCAAGCCCGTGACTGTAACATGCGTGACCGTGAAGCTCTTCAACGTCAAAATTTATGACACCTCCAAGCTGGGTACACCCCAAGACTTTCTTATTCGCAGCGACCGGAATAAGGTCTTCCAAAAATACAAGGAGCTGGCGACCGGCTGGTGCGGTTATCATGATGAGGTTCTTACTAAGGTGGAGCGGCTTGGAGAGCGCGTTCTGATGCCAGCTTACAGCTACAACGGGCTTCTGGTTACAATCGCGCCTTATTCTTCAGGGAGTGCGGCTCGATTTTTTTGCATAGACGAAAAGCTGGTGATGATGGCCAATGCAATGAGAGCGTGTGAAATCCGTGGAGAGAACCTTTAATAAGGAGTTTTGGATGGGCGACCGCAAAGCCTTTGATCTTGTGTGTATTGGCAGTGGCCCTGCGGGTCAACGTGCCGCCGTTCAAGCTGCGAAAGTAGGGAAGCGCGTGGCGGTGGTGGAAAAACGTCGTATGGTGGGTGGGTTGTGTGTGGATACCGGCACGATTCCCAGTAAGACGTTTCGTGAAGCTGTGCTGGCGTTTGGAAAACAAGCGGAACAGTTTCGAATCCATCATGGTTTTTCTCCTACTGAACGGTTGACGGCCACGCGTCTTCTTTCGAGAGTCACTGATGTGGTTGAACGGGAAGCCGATGTGGTGGATCGTCAACTTCAACGTAATGATGTTGAGGTGTTGCGAGGAGAAGCCGCCTTTCTTGATCCGCATACCATCCAAATCTCGACTGAGACCAAAACTTTCCATGTTCGAGCTGACCATGTTCTTATAGCCGTGGGCACAGTCCCGGCTCCGCCTCCTGGGGTGCCCTGTGATGGGGAAGTCATTATCAACAGTGACGGGGTAACGGAATTACGACGATTGCCACAATCCATGGTCGTGGTGGGTGCCGGGGTCATTGGGATCGAATATGCGTCCATGTTTGGAGCGCTCGGTATAGAGGTGACCTTGGTGGATCGACGTGATCGGCCTTTGGAGTTTCTGGATTCTGAAATCGTGGATGAACTTATTCATCAGATGCGCAATAACAATGTAGTCTTTCGTTCGGGAGAAACAGTCGAACGATTGGATATATCGGAAGGGACACCCACGCGGGCTGTTATTCATCTTGAATCAGGGAAGCGGCTGGTGTCGGACCTTGTGCTCTTTTCGATTGGCCGTATGGGAGCGACGGATTCTCTGAATGTCGGGGCTGCCGGGTTAGAGGTGGATGCCCGTGGCCGTCTTACAGTCGATGAATATTTTCGGACAAATGTTCCTCATATCTTGGCGGCTGGTGATGTGATTGGCTACCCCAGTCTCGCGGCCACCTCATCAGAACAAGGTCGATTGGCGGCCTGCTATGCCTTTGATATCCCAGTCCAACCGATGGTGTCCTATTTTCCGATCGGGATTTATGCCATCCCCGAGATTTCCATGGTTGGGGAGACGGAGCAAGCGCTCACGAAAAAGAAAGTTCCGTACGAAATCGGGTTGGCGCGGTACCGGGAAATTGCCAGAAGTCAGATCATGGGGGATGATGCGGGTTTATTGAAGTTGCTCTTCCATCGGCACACTCGGCAACTTCTCGGGGTGCATGTGATTGGGTCGAGTGCCACGGAACTTGTCCATGTGGGGCAGGCTGGATTGGACTACTTTTTGACGACGGTGTTTAATTATCCCACCATGGCGGAGTGTTATAAAGTTGCAGCCCTCGACGCAGGGAATAAACTGTCTCAATGATGGGAAGGACAAAGGGCCAGATATTAACTGCCAAAGAGAACCTTGTGAAAGAACCTCATCATCAAGGGCCTCCACAATTTGCCCTTCCGCTGGATTCGGAGAAGCATTTGGTATGATATCCCTTTAGCAAGCAGCTTCCAACCGCTATCTTTTGGCTGTCAGTTACCTAAGCATTGATAGGCTTCGTGTTACTCAACCTAGTACGCTGTAACAGTTAACATTGCGGATAAAGCCGCTTCAGTTTGATTCTGGCGTCGGGAGTGGTGAACTGCCAATCAATTTTCGAGAGTATTTACCTATAGATAGATATCTGGTAACTACTCAGGCCAGTTTCCTATAGCCTGATTTTCCTGAACTAACGACTCCATCCATGGCATAATTGGGGCCATGAATGAAGCGATT
>QIMB01000245.1 GCA_003233615.1 Nitrospirota bacterium | reverse complement strand
GGAGCATTTGCGCCACGGTACCGATTTTTAAATTCATGTCGTCTAACGAAGCCCAGGTCACCTTTGTGCCAAAACCAAAAGCGGGACCTGCATCAGAATCTTTTCCAGCAAGTTCAAAACGCCCGAAGCCCGCACGATAAAGAAAATCAACACGCTCAGACATCCCCACCTGACCCTTCGCCAATACCGTCATGCCTTCGGTATCCCGTGTCCCTTCAAGATCCCGGTCAATCATAAAATTAAGTTCAAGACCCACGGTGGATTGATCAACACCCACCGTCGCCCCTGGCACCCCAATCGGTGCAGCCGCAACAGGCGCACCAAGAAAAAACACAAAACTCAAAAAACCCGCGATCGTTAATAATACAAATTTCATAATAACTCTCCTATGGATAGAGACAGAATAATGCCGCAGAAAATTAACACATTCAAAGACAAGACCGCAAGACCAGTCATTGATCTTAGAGCTCAAAAAAAGACAAAAAAATAGCGGGGTAGATCCAGAGATAAAAACCTCGCCGGATGAGGGGCCCCGCTATTTCCAATTGCTTTGACGGTTTTAGGTCATTTTTGTATGAAACTGCGCTTTCTTAGCAATCTCGTTTGGAAATCATCCCGTGTTTGCACTTGTCCTGATGAGAAGATTCACAACATGAAGGGTGCAGGACTTCGACACACTGTTTAAATTGTTTGCGATTCACTCCCATAGCCTCTAATTTCTGGATCAAATGTTTTTTTGAATCATCCTGAGTGGTGAAACATTTTAGGAGGGCACACAACAAAGCCCCACAATTTTCAGGGCAATCCCCAGTTTCACGAGGCCGACGTCCAATGACGGCAGTAAACTGTTGTTCCCGCGTAAAGACATGTCCCTGAGAAGATAGGCCGGAGGCTTTAAGATGAAAACGATAAAGCCCCGATTGGGAAGCCGTCACCGAAGTCTCAAATACGCCCGCTGCCCGTCGCTTCAAATCAATCTCTTCTGTACGCTTGTCCGGTCGTGTCATGACCACCTTGATCTTTCCATGCGTATCAGCGCTTGCCCGTATTCACTAATATTCGCACTGAAATACAGGGTTGATCCGGGAGAAAGATCGCTTTGATCAAGACCCGCTTTGAGCCTAAGGTTGGATCGGGCGTGAACAATGAAATTTGTCCTTTTTTTCAAAATGTTTTTCAGTATGTGCTTAATGCAAAAAGATAAATTTCTTTGTCGCTGCATTTTGCCATGCAACAGATGGCACGCCTTGATTGTTGATGATGAAGAGCATGTAATATCCCCTGGGTGCTATGGCGTGAGGATGATTTCCGTTAGGGGCAGTTACAGTTAGGGTTGTTCCAGAAGTCGTGAATTCCAGAGGGATAACCCTTTGCTCTGAATCTGTCTGATGCGTCACGGCCATTGGGCGAACGAGGACCACACTGTCGATTTCCGCCGCCTGCGGAGAAGTGATCTCCATGGTTCCGCCGTGGTGGAGAACATCCGGCGCTCCAGTGATTTGCGGACGCGGCCCTTTAAACAGGTAGGGTGGATTGAATATATCTATCGTAGGAGAATTCAGGTCGTGGGACATGACTTGCGCGCTGGGCAACAATACAACAACGGAGTGATAGGCATGAGGGGCATCCAACTCGTCCATCGGTGACCACATGTCCGTTGACCGGTCGTACATTAGGCACGGAGAACCCGTGGGTGCGCCTCCACAAACGAAGACATTGCCGTCGGGCAGCAAAACCGCATTGACATTGACTCGATTGGGCGCTCCCAAGTTGTTCTCATGGTCCCATACTGGTGTTAAGAGAGGAGTATGGAGCGTCTCTGAGCTCTGCCTTGCATCGACACCGTCTCCACCGACAACCAGACAACTCATTTGCCAGCCGAATGGCCCCCCGAGAGTGAGCAAAGGGACCGACATTCCCTTCGCGCGCCCGGTAGCATTTGGGGCGGCGATAGAAACCCATTCCCCTGAATAGGCTCCAAGGAATCGGAAGAACGCTGCCGTAGGGTCAGGATCATTGCCCCCGAAGCCTGTGCGTGTGTAGACAATTTCACCTCCCGGGGCAATATGCAGTCCGGGATAGCGCTGAGGAAATGCTCGCTCGGATACACCTGGCATACCAGGAGGATCTACGACCCATTCAAAATCGTCGCTGGACTCCCGATAAATTTCCATTTGATTGTTACCTGACTTCCCAGCGACAATTAAAACGCGTCCCCTCCCAAGTGTTACAGTTGTCGGATACCACCTCCCAACCTTCACACTGCCTGCAGACGGGCCTCCGGCAGTCGCGGTCCAGACACCGTTCGTTCCAGACATCGGATCAAACTTCCAACCCTTTTCCGGCTCATTCCCCGGTCCCCATCCGCCCCCTCCGATCACCAGAAGTTGCCCATCCGACAGAAAAGAATGACCGCTGCAGAACAGATTGTCATCCGGTTGATTGTCGGGCAGAACGGTCGGCCCTGCAGCAAGGTCTGGGTCCCAAATAAGCGTCCCTGAATCTCCACCGGTCGTGGCAATAAAGAGCACCTTTCCATCGTGAAGCAGGGCGGCGTGTGGCGCGCTAAAATTGGTGACACCGTCAGGAAGCTTTAGATCAATCGGCGCTTCCCAAAGCCCATAGTTTACTGAATTAAATAAAGCAATCAGGTCATCGATTATCCCTTCGAAACGCACGATACCAATGAGTTCAGCAATGTCTCTAAACCCAAAAGCACCCACTGTCGCCCGTTTTTCAAGAATGGCCTTCGCCAAATCTGGCTTAATTCCCAGACCGAGATCGGCTGTAAGCTCTTTAAAGGTACGTGCCTTGTTCAAAAATCCGAGGATCCGTCGATGCACTCGTGGCTCGATCACTTTCTTCTCATCACATCGCTCATGTTTTTCCATTTTTTATCTCCTTTTTGTATAAGAAACACTCTGATTATTTCTTGAAGACAAGCGCTTCCCACTCATATTCTCTTCCTCTTAAGCTTCTTTTTAACACTCAGAAATGTCTATAAAAATGGGGCTATCAGACCTCTACACAAGAAGATTGATCGTCCGTACAAACCACAATCCTAATTCTGCAAATTTCGAACCCCTGTGCATTGACAGGACAATTCCAGTAAATGCCCACGATCAAAGGAATAGGTTTTGAAGTAGGTATCAGTGTTATTCCAAGTGATTTACTTTTTTCTCGTGGCAAAAATGTAATATCCTGCACATTGCCTCTTTCGCTATCGACTTCTACACAAAAAGATTGATCGTCCTCACAAACCACAATCTTAATTCTGCAAATTTCGAAATCCTGAGCATTAACAGAACAGTTCCAGTAGGTACCCATAACCAAAGGAATAGGTTCTGAAGTAGGAATCGGCGTTATTTTAAGTGATTGACTCATCTCTCGTGATAAAAATGTAATGTTTGGGATAACATCAACTCCCATCGACTTAACACTTTCTTTGCCATCTTTAACTTCATCTGCCGCAATCGCGTTTACAGAAAATGGAGTCACAATACTGATATAGACCGCTAGAAATATCTTCAAAGTCAATTTGCTCATTTGTCTATCTCCTTTTTATGAATATTGATCTCACTACTTGTAAAAAATACACTGACAAGAAATTCCATGACGCAAATACAATGCCAAATGTGACATGGCATTCAAAGACAAGAATTACGCTGTCTTTTCAATGTATTGAATTCACTTCTCTTGATATGAACACATGCAGATGAAACAAACACAATCGGAAAGATATTTCCGGTGAATCAGAAATATCTTTCCGATTCACCTCGGCCGGAAGACTTAAAAACATTCAAAGATTGTACCTTCGGACTTTATTAAAAAGTGTTCGCGGTGTAATCTTGAGTCTTTTCGCGACTTCACCTTGATTTTTTCCGACTTCATAAAACAGTGTCTTAATCAAACGCTTCTCACACTCCATCATCACTTGAGACAGGGAAGCCCCCTCTTTGATTTGACTCGAGAGAAAAGTCTCCAGTGTATCCTCCTCCTGAGGCAATTGATGCGGGATTGCGTGTTTAAGAATTTCTGGCGGCAGGTCGGCTATTTCGATGATATCGCCAACAACTTTCTGGAAAAGTATTTTCCGAGTAATATTTTCCAACTCCCGGACATTCCCCTCAAACTCAAGTGTTTGCAGGAGTTCAATGACACGGGGGTGAATCCCCTCAATCACGCGGGGA